>JBJEYK010000063.1:0-1903 GCA_051886775.1 Candidatus Ventricola sp.
GGCTTCGGCGCGGACCTGGGCGCGGAGAAGTTCCTGGACATCAAGTGCCGCAAGGCGGGGCTGACGCCCTCGGCGGTCGTGGTGGTGGCGACGGTGCGCGCGCTCAAGCATCACGGCGGCGTGGCCAAGGCCGACCTGGGAAAGGAAAACCTGGAGGCGCTGGAGCGCGGCCTGCCCAACCTGCTGCGCCATGTGGAGAACATCACCACCACCTATCGCCTGCCGTGCGTGGTGGCGGTCAACCGCTTCCCCACCGACACCGAGGCCGAGCTGGCCATGGTGGAGGAGAAGTGCCGCGCGCTGGGCGTGAACGTCGCGCTTTCCGAGGTCTGGGCCAAGGGCGGCGAGGGCGGCGAGGCGCTGGCCCGCGAGGTCGTGCGCCTGTGCGAGGCGCAGCCGGATGGCGCAAGCGCCTTCCGCTATGCCTACGACACCGAGGACACCATCGAGCACAAGCTGGAGGCCATCGTGAGGAACGTCTACCGCGGCGCGGGCGTCGCGCTGACCCCGGCGGCGAAGAAGCAGGCGCAGCAGCTGGAGGCGCTGGGCTTCGGCAGCCTGCCCATCTGCATGGCCAAGACGCAGTATTCCTTCTCCGACGATCCCAAGCTGCTGGGCGCGCCGGAGGGCTTCACCGTCACCGTGCGCAATCTGAAGGTCTCCGCCGGCGCGGGCTTCATCGTCGCGCTGACCGGCGATATCATGACCATGCCCGGCCTGCCCAAGGCGCCCGCGGCGGAGAATATCGATGTCACCGACGACGGACGCATCGTAGGGCTGTTCTGATCAGGAGGAAAATCCATGCTTCCCGAGGGCTTTGTGTATGTGAAGGACGTCATCCCCTCCATTCAGGAGGACATCCGATACGCCGGCAGCCACAACTTCGTCGGCTGCCCGATCGACGGCTATGCCGCAGCGCGCGCCGTGCTGCGCCGCGAGGCCGCGCTGGCGCTGAAGGCCGCCGCCGGGGACTTTGCCCGGCAGGGCTACGGTCTGCTGATCTACGACGCCTATCGCCCGCAGCGCGCGGTGGATCACTTCGTGCGCTGGGCGCAGGATCCCGCAGATCAGAAAATGAAGGCCGAGTTCTACCCGACGCTTTGCAAGGACGAGCTGTTCCCGCGCGGCTACATCGCCGTGCGCTCCGGCCATTCCCGAGGGCTGACGGTCGACCTGACGCTCACGGACGCAAGCGGCGCGCCCGTGGACATGGGCGGAGCGTTCGACTGGTTTGCCAAAATCTCCGCGCACGATTACCCCGATCTCACCCCCGCGCAGAAGCAAAGCCGCCTGCTGCTCAAATCGGGCATGGAGGCCGCGGGCTTTGAGCCGTACAGCGAGGAGTGGTGGCATTACACGCTGCCGGGCGGGCCGGAGATCCGGGAATACTACGATTTCCCGATTGAGTGAGGAAGCGAAAATAGCCCTTGACAATCTGTTGAACCGCGATTACAATAGTATTCAAATCGCGCATAGCTTTTGTAAAGGCCATGAAGGAAACAAGACGCTTTGTCCCCGTCCACAGAGAGCCGGCGCCTGGTGCAAGCCGGCGGCGGGCAAGCGGGATAACTCACTCCGGAGCCGCCTGCGTGACAAGCGCAGGACGTACGCCGCCGCGTTAAGGCAAATGAGGGCTTCTGCCGCTGCGTGCACAGAGGTCAAATCAGGGTGGTACCGTGTGGCAATATTGCCTCGCCCCTGCGAAAAGCAGGTGTGCGAGGCTTCTTTTTATCTTTTGATGGACAGGCAAAGGAGGAACAGGCAGATGGGCATGACCATGACACAAAAGATCCTCGCGCGCGCCGCGGGCGTTGCAAGCTGTAAGGCGGGCGAGCTGCTGATGTGCAGGCTGGATCTGGTGCTGGGCAACGACATCACCGGCCCGGTGGCGATCAACGAGTTT
>JBJEYK010000064.1:0-9011 GCA_051886775.1 Candidatus Ventricola sp.
TGGTGGAGCATAGGGGAGTCGAACCCCTGACCTTTTGAATGCCATTCAAACGCGCTACCAACTGCGCTAATGCCCCGTGAACAGGGGATATTATAGCGCAGCGGACGGCGTCTGTCAAGCCCTTTTTGCAAATTCATTGCCACGCCTGATCCAGCGTCACTCCGGTGAAGTAGTGTATGACGATCTCCTGCGCGCTCCTGCCCTGTCTGGCCATAGCGTGCGCGCCCCACTGGCTCATGCCCACGCCGTGGCCGTAGCCCTTGCCCGCCATCTTCACCTGGCCGTCCTCCACGCGCAGGCTCTCCAGCAGGCAGGAGCGCATCTTCGTGGAGCCGATGGCAATGCGAAACGCCGGCGCGGAGACCTCCTGCCCGGAGATCAGCAGCGTGGTCGCCCGGCCAGACTCGCCGCGCTGGCCGATGCCGATGCTCGTCACCTCAGAAACGGACGCGCCCGCGTCCCGCGCCGCTGCGATCACCTCGTCCGCGGTGAAGGCCGCCTCCCACTGCGCCGCCTCGCGCGGGGCCTCGTCGTCCTCCATGCCCGCGACGCACTGGGTGTAGCCCGGCTCATCCTTCTCGTAATCCAGGCCCTCCTTGGCGCGCGCCGTCAGCCCGCCGGAGTGCGCGTGGAACCAGGCGTAGGGCAGCTCGCCGCCCGCGTTGAGCACCAGGCCGCGCGTCTCCCGTACTGCCCGGCGGATGCGGTCGTTGACGCCTGCCGCGTCGTACGCCTGCGCCTCCTCGATGTCGGTGGAGATATCCGCGCCCTCATAGCGGGACTCCTTCTGGCTGACGAATTGCAGCACAAACGTCCTGGCGAGGATGGCCTGCGCCTTGAGCGCCTCCATCGGCCAGTCGCCCGCCATCTCCCCGGCCAGCACAGCGGGCAGATAGTCCTCCACGGACATCGTCTCCAGCTTTTCCGCCTTCACGTCGTAGACCCTCAGCAGCGGCACGCCCTCGCCATTGCGCTCCAGCCGCGCGGGCACCAGATCCGCCGCGGCTCGCCCCGGCGACGCGCCCGCCTTCGCCTGCGCAGCCGTGGTGTTCTGCGGCTGGGGCAGCGCGGGGTCGTCTCCCTGTGCCCGGCGCGCGGCGCAGCCCGATACCAGGCACGCGATGCCCAGCAGCCCGGCGCACGCAAAAAGCCCGGCCTTTCGCTTCTTCATACCATCCCTCCTGATGGGACAGTATGGCGGAAAGCCGGGCGTTTATGCGCGGATTATCGGTTCATCCACAGGAAGTTCATGAACGCGGGCACCTGCTTTTCCCAGTCAGCCTCGCAATGCCGGCCGCCGGGCTGGCCATAGATCCGGGTCGTCGCGCCGCGATCCGCCAGGCGCGCGGCCAGCTCGGCGTTGCGCGCAGCCATGATGCTGTCGGTATCGCTTCGCGGGTACAGCTTCGAGCCGCCGCCCTCCTCCGAGCCCCAGGACAGGTACACGCGCGTGTCCGGCGAGATCTGGCAGCGGGCGATGTCCTCGCGGAAGTCCTCCATGCACGGGCCGATCGTGCTCGACAGGCACGCCGCCTTGGAAAACCACAGGTTGTAGCGCACCGCGGCGTACAGGCTCATCAGGCCGCCCATGCTCGAGCCGCCGATGGCCGTGCACTCGCGAAACGGCATCGTGCGATATTCGCGGTCGATCATGGGCTTGAGCGTGTCGAGCATCCAGCGGATGGTCGCGTCGCCCGTGCCGTTGATCTCGCCCAGGAAGCCCTTGGTGAAGTGATACGGGCAGTACTCCGTCAGGCGCATCGCGCCCTCGTGGCTGCACTCCACGCCCACGACGATCAGCGCCTTTTCCCAGCCCTCCAGGAACGTCTTCATCCCCCAGCTCTTGCCGTAGGTGGCTTCCTGGTCGGAGTAGAGGTTGTGCCCGTCGAAGAAGTACATCACCGGGTAATGCTCGCCGCTGCGCTCATAGTCCTCCGGCAGCCAGATGTGCAGCCGGCGCGTCTTGCCCGCGCCTGCCGGCTCGAAGGCCACATCCCGTTTCACAATCATATGCTTCGTCCCTTCCGGCGCGGATGAGCGCGCCATGCTTGATTATGCCTCCCTGCGCGCCAGGCCTGCGCGCTGCAGCGCGAACACGATCACCGGAATCAGCACGATGTGCAGGATGATGCCCGGCGCCGCGCCGGCAAACGCGCCCGCGACAAACGCGCTCCAGGTGAACGCGCCGCCGCTCACGCCCAGCAGCAGCGCCATCACGACGCCCCACACGGCGCGCCCGCCGAGCATCGCGCCGATCAGCGCGGCGTAGACCGAGCTGCGACGAGCCGGCAGCAGGCGGTAGAGCACGCCGCTGAGCACGCCGTAGGCCGCCAGCTCAAAGCACATCGCCGCGCCCGTGGGGAACAGCGGCGGCATGCCGAACAGCGCAAAGCGCAGCACCGGCGCGATCGCGCCGACGGCAAGCGCGTACCACGGCCCGCACAGGAAGCCGCACAGCAGCACCGGGATGTGCATCGGGCAGAGCGCCTGGCCGATCTGCTTGATCTGGCCGGTGAGGAACGGGAGCAGCAGGCACAGCGCCAGACAGACGGCGGCGATGGCCAGGCGAAGGGCAGAGGTGTTCTTCGTTTTCATGGGTGTTTTCCCCTTTCTTTGGTCTGCCCGTCTGGGATGGGCGCGACGCCTTCAGGCGCCCTTGTGCCAACAGGGGGGGATCTATATGCACCGGCTGGGCCGGCGATTGACGTTATGATGCCATGGCGGCCAGCTGCGCCACGGTCTGGGCGATGATCTGCGTGAGCGTCATCTGCTGCGTGCCGATCACCAGGTTGCGGCAGCTGTTCACCGGCAGCAGCAGCTTGGTCGCGCTGCTCTGCCCCACGGCAACAGCCATGGCAGGCGTGATCTCGCCCAGCATCGCGTCCGCCGCGAGGATGCCAATCGGGCCGATGATCACCTGCGCGCTGCGCGCGGCGACGATCACGGGGTTCTCGCCCGTCGCGCCGCGATCCGCGCCCGCCTTGAGCATGGCGCTGGTCGCCAGCACGTTGGTGCCGATGGCCGTGATGTCGCAGGCGATCCCTGCCGCGCGGATGGCCTCGATGAGCTGGCGGCCCATCCGGCCGCCCTGCCCGTCAATGACGACGATGTTCATGCGTCCTCTCTCCATTCCTCAAGCGCCTGCGCGCGCAGGCACACATCGCAGCGGCTGCGGATGTCCGTGGCCTCGAAATAGCGGTTCTCCAGCGGGATCCACTCCTGCATGAAGCGCCGGTGCTTGTCCGCGCCGTTTCTTTTGAGGATGCGCGCGCTCTGCGTCCGGGGATCGACCTCCAGCAGCACGCGCAGGTCGTACTGGGCTGCCAGGGCCGGGTGCAGGCTGTAGGAGCCCTCCACGATCGTCAGCAGCGCGGGCGCTCTTTCCTCGCCCTCTTCGAGCGTCTGCGTGCGGCAGTCGTATCGGCGATAGCAATACGCCTCGCCCCTTCGCAGCGGCAGGAGCACCTCGCGCGCGAACCGCTCATAGTCCACATTGCCGCCCGGCTCGCAAAGGCGCTGCACGGTGCGCTGATGCGGCTGCAGAAAGAAGTCGTCCATGTGCAGCACGTCCGCGCCGAAGCGCCGCGCAAGCCATGCGGCCAGCGTGGTCTTGCCGCCTGCGGCGCCGCCGTCGATGGCGACGATCGCCCGACGCCCGGCCAGGGCGTCCATGCGCGAGAGCAGCGCCCCGATCGCGCTGTCCGTTTTGCTGCCCATATTCTCCCCTCTTTCCCGCACGATGGTATCACACCCGCGCGCAAAAATCAACCTTCATTTCGCGCCGTCCGCGCTGCGGTACTTGAGCGCCTCCAGCACATGCGCGCGGCTGATGCGCTCCTCCCCCGCCAGGTCGGCAATGGTGCGCGACACCTTCTGGATGCGCGACACTGCGCGCATGGAGAGGCCGTATTTGGCGCACGCCCGCTCCACGATCGCCTGGCAGTCCGCGTCCAGGGCGCAGAACTGCGCCACCTGTCTGGCGGAGAGCGCCGCGTTGCAGCTGACGCCGCTGCCTGCGTAGCGCGCCTGCTGCACGGCGCGCGCCGCCTGCACCCGCGCACGGATGGCTTCGGACGGCTCCTCCGGCGCGCCGGCGGCGATCTCCTTGACCGACAGCGCTGAGACCGTCAGCTGCAGATCGATGCGGTCAAGCAGCGGGCCGGAGATGCGCGCGCGATACCTGGCGATCTCCGCCGGGCGGCAGCGGCACGGCTGCGCGCTGCCGTAGCAGCCGCAGGGGCAGGGGTTCATCGCGCTCACAAGCATCATCCGCGCCGGATAGCGCGCCTGTGCGTTCACGCGCACCACGCTGACCACGCCGTCCTCCAGCGGCTGGCGCATGGCCTCCAGCGCGGCGCGGTCGTACTCCGGCAGCTCGTCCAGGAACAGCACGCCCCCGTGCGCCAGGCTCACCTCGCCGGGGCGCGCCTTGCTTCCGCCGCCCACCAGCGCCACCGCGCTGACCGTGTGGTGCGGCGCGCGGAACGGGCGCTCCAGCATCAGGCCGCCGCCCGGCAGCGTGCCCGCCGCGCTGTGGATGCGCGTGACCTCCAGCGCTTCCTCCAGCGTCATGTCCGGCAGAATGCCCGGCAGGCAGCGGGCCATCATCGTCTTGCCGCTGCCCGGCGGGCCGACCATCAGCACGTTGTGCCCGCCCGCCGCGGCGATCTCCAGCGCGCGCTTGGCCCCGCGCTGGCCGCGCACGTCGGCGAAGTCGCCTGTCACCTGCCTTGTGCGCAGCAGCTGAGCGTAGGGCACGGTCTTCACCGGTGCAATGCGCCGCCTGCCGCGCAGGTGGTCGATCGCCTCAGCAAGGTGCGACACCGGCAGCACGTCGATGCCCTCCACGCACGCCGCCTCCTGCGCGTTGGCCGCCGGCAGCAGCAGCGCGCGCAGGCCGCACGCGCGCGCGGCAATCGCCATGGACAGCGCGCCCCGCACGCCGACCACGCTGCCGGTGAGCGACAGCTCGCCCACGGCGGCGACGCCCTCCAGCGCGTCGCCGTCCAGTACGCCCGCCGCGCAGAGAATCGCCAGCGCGATGGGCAGGTCGTAGGCAGGGCCTTCCTTCTTCACGTCCGCCGGGGCGAGGTTGACCGTCAGCCGCGCGACGGGAAAGGCCAGATGGCACGAGGCCAGCGCCGCGCGCACGCGCTCGCGGCTCTCCTTCACGGCGGCGTCTGGCAGGCCGACGATCTCAAACATCGGCATGCCGTCCGCGCTGAACGCCTCCACCGTCACCCGGTAGCCCTCGATGCCCGACAGCCCCAGGCTGCTCACACTGGCAAGCATGGCGCTTCCTCCTCCCCTGGCTTGCCGCCCTCCAGCAGGCCGTACGCGCGATATGCCCCCAGCAGCTGCGCAAGCTGCAGCTTGCGTGCAAGCAGCTGGCGGCAGGTGGCCGAGCGCTCCCGCCCGGCGGCAACCAGCGGGCGCAGCGCCGCCTCGGTCTGTTCGTATTCCGCGCACGCGGCGGCGAGCATCGCCTCAAACGCCGCCAGCCTGTCCGTCTCCCGGTTCATGTGCCGTCTCCTCCCCGCCGTCCTGTGTGGGATGATAGTGCGCCCAGATGACCTGCGCCTGCGCCGGGCCGATGCCCTGGGCCTGGCACAGCTCCTCCGGCGTAGCCTCCGCGATCGCGCGGATCGATTTGAAGTGCGTGAGCAGCGCGCGCCGCCTGGTCTTGCCGATGCCGGGGATGTCCTCCAGCGAGGAGTGCATGCCCGCCTTCTGGCGCAGCTTGCGGTGATGGGTGATGCCGAAGCGGTGCGCCTCGTCGCGGATGCGCTGGATCAGGTGCAGCGCGGGCGACTTGCGGTCCAGCAGGATGCTCTGCTCCTGATGGGGCAGGAAGATCTCCTCCAGCCGCTTGGCCAGGCCGAAGATCGGGATATCGAAGCCCACGGCGAGCATCGCCTCCCGCGCGAAGCGCAGCTGCTGCGGGCCGCCGTCGATCAGAATCAGATCCGGCAGGTCGGCAAAGCCGGTCAGCGGCGGCGCGCCCTCGGGCAGGGTTCCGTCCGCGCAAAGCCGCCCCTGGGCGATCAGCGCCTCGCGCTCCTGCGCAGCGCGCGAAAGACGCCGGGTGAGCACCTCGTTCATCGAGGCGAAGTCGTTCGCGCCGACGACCGTCTTGATCCGGAAATGCCGGTATTCCCGGCGCGCGGGGCTGCCGTCGATCGCCACCACCATGCTGGCCACGGACAGCTCGCCCTGCGTGTTGGAGATATCATAGCCCTCGATGCGCCGGGGCACCGTGTCCATGCCCACGGCGGCGGCCAGCGCCGCGCACGCGCCGGTGGTGCGCTCCTGCTGGCGGGCAAGGTGGGCGTTGCGCTTGGCAAGCGCGTCGCGCGCGTTTTTGAGCGCCAGCTCCACCAGCTGATGCTTCGCGCCGCGCTGCGGCTCGCGCAGCGTCACGCGCGCGCCCTTGCGATCGCAGAGCACGCGCTCCACATCCTCCGCCTGCTCGGGCAGCTCCATGCACAGCACCTCGCTGGCCGGCTCCCTGCCGTCGTCGTAGAACTGCAGGATGAACTGCGTCAGCGCCTGTGCGCAGGTCTGGTCGCCCGCGCCCTCCAGGCAGTAGTGCTCCGCGCCGATCATGTGCCCGCCGCGCACGAACACCACCTCGACCATGCGGTCGATCTCGTCGCCCGCGCAGGCCAGGATGTCCTGATCGCCGCCGCGCACGTTGATCGCCTTCTGCCGCTCCATCAGGCGCTGCACGTCGCGGATGCGGTCGCGCAGCTGCGCGGCCTGCTCAAAGCGCATGGCCGCGGCGGCCTCGCGCATCTGCCCCTCCAGCCGGGCGAGCACGCTGTCCGGCCTGCTGCCCAGGAAGTCGAGCACCTCCTGCACGACCGCGCCGTACGCCTCGGGCGTGGTCAGCCCCGCGCAGGGCGCCAGGCATTCGCCCACCTGATGGTGCAGGCAGGGCCGCCGGTTCGTCCCCGGGCGGATGGGCATGGCGCAGGTGCGCAGCGGGAACAGCCCGCGCAGCACGTCCATCACCTCGCGCACGCCGGTCGCGCCCATGTACGGGCCGAAGTAGCGCGCCCTGTCCTTCTCCACGCGGCGCACCAGCTCCACGCGGGGATAATCCTGCGTCACGTCGATGCGCAGGTAGGGATAGTGCTTGTCGTCCTTGAGGAGGATGTTGTACTGCGGGCGGTGCAGCTTGATCAGGTTGCACTCCAGGATCAGCGCCTCCAGGTTGGTGTCGCACAGCACGATATCAAAGTCGTCGATGCGCGAAACCATCGTGCGCACCTTGACCGTGTGGTCGCGCGAATTCTGGAAATACTGGCGCACGCGGTTTTTGAGGTTGACCGCCTTGCCGACGTAGATGATCCTGCCCTCGCTCTTCATCAGGTAGCAGCCCGGGCAGGCGGGCAGGCGCTCGAGCTTCAGCCGCAGCAGGTCGTTCATCCGTCTCCCCCTTTACGAGCGTCCCTCAGCGAATTGAGGACAAGCCTTGCACACAGCTTGCCCGGATTTCTGTGGATGATCAAACCGTCATCGTGCGCAGCAGAATCCCTCATGCGTCCGGGAGCACCAGCGGCGCGATGTTCTTGACCCTGTAATTGCTCACCGAATACGAAAGCCCCGCCTTGCTCAATTCGTTGAGGAAAGCAAGGATGTACTTGTCGGTCGCGATCACCTGATTGAACGTGATGTAGAACATGTTGCCAATCGCATTGATTTCGACAAGCAGGTTGCCATAGGCCAGCGTGTTCAGCGACCGCACATACTTGCTCATCGAGCCGAAATCCGTCTTGCCCACATAGCTGACATTGTACGTATCCTTGCAGCCCCTGGTGAACAACCCCTCGTTCAAACAGAACCGGCGCTTTTCCTCAATGGTGCTCAGCGAGTCCACCTTCTGGTAGAATTTCAGCACGTTCTTCATGTGGATCACCGAATTCTCGGGCTGGGACTGCAGGATGATCATGCCCCTCGTCATCGTACCGAGCCTGTCGACGGGGATGTCGAGATAGCTGCGCTTGTAGTTGGCATGCAGCGCGGTGCTGATGGAGTGATACGCATTGGCGCAGTTCACGCCCTTCCTGAAGTTGAAGGCGATGCCGGCGGAGAGCGCGTCCGCCTCCCGGGGGAGCAGCGGCGCAAGCGCCTTGAACATGAACACGGAAACAATCGCCGCAGGGCTCGCATCATTGGAGTGGATATACTTCATGAACTCCCTTTGCTTGATGCTGACGCAGTAGTACCCGTCATTGCGGGGATCGGGATTTCCCATCGCCTGCATATAATCCTGCGCCGGAAAATAGCCCATTTGGGCCTGGGTGGCATAGCTGAAATCCGACTCGGGCAGATCGGCGGCGCTGGGGAAATCAAATTCTCCCGGCACAGGCCCGGAATCGGGAAGCCAAATGCCCTCGCAGCTGAGCGGCTCGTCGCTGTGCGCCCGGATCAGATACTGATAGAGCACCGATTTGATGAAGGGCATATAGCCCGCTGCATCGGTGATGCTGTGGCTGACATTGAAGTAAATCGTATCATCCAGGTAATCCACATAGTTCAGGTGATAGTTGACCGCCTCGGAGCCAAGCGCAGCCGCCGGAGCCCTCGTCTCCATCACCACGATGGGCAGGCTGTTCGGCACAAAAATGAAGCTCCCGTCCCTGACCTCGATGCGAACGGAGAAGTAGGGAAAGCGCCGGATCGCTTCATTGACCGCTTCGCCGAGAATCGCTCCGTCGACATCCTCGGATATCTCCAGGGCAAACCGGATGCTGGTGTTGGATGCCGCCTGGCTTCTCGTCTCGTACAGCAAATAGGTATCGGGCTTCATGATTCGGGTCAGTTCATCTCTGCTCAGCCGCATCGCGATTCCTCCTTTGTCATGCTCCGTATGCCGCATGCCCGTCGCCCCGGCGCCAGGCACGCCGATATCAAAACGCGGAGCGAAATCCCTTCCGCCCCGCGAAGCACACAGGTTATTCCTCGTCGTCGGCCTCGTCGTCGCCGTCCATAAAGCGGGTGCGCAC
>JBJEYK010000065.1:0-8987 GCA_051886775.1 Candidatus Ventricola sp.
AGTACAAGGCCCGCAACGCCGAGAAGAACTGCGCCGGCGGCTACACCCGCATCCTGAAGAAGGGCCCGCGCCGCGGCGACGCTGCCGAGATGGTCATTCTCGAGCTGGTGTAATCCCAATGTGCACAGAAGAAGCTGTTTCGCCACGCGAAGCAGCTTCTTTTGCCATCCGGCCCGTTCAACTGATGGAGGAATGCCCCATGCGTGACGAAATCGTGATTCTCAACTACTCCGACGAGTTCTCCGTGGAGATTGCGCGCCGCCTGCGCGCGGAGCAGGTGTATGCCCGGATCGTGCCCGCGGGCACAGACGCCGCGCGGCTGCGCGCGATTTCTCCCAGGGGCATCATCCTCAGCGGCGAGGCTGCCGGCGCGCAGCAGGCGCTGGATCCGGAGCTCCCAGCGCTGGGCGTGCCGGTGCTGGCGCTGGGCCATACGGCGCACCTGCTTCTGGGCGCGCTGGGCGGCGCGAGCGCGGACGTCGCCGTGAGCGGGCGCAAGGCGCTGATCCAGTACGGTGACAGCCCGCTGTTCGCCGGCGTGGCGGACGGCGAGCGGTACCTGGCGCAGGCGCGCACGATGATGCTGCCCCCGGAGGTGCAGATGACCGCCAGCGCCGGCGGGTGCACCATCGCCTTCGAGGACGCGCAGAAGCGGCAGTACGGCGTGCAGTTCGAGCTGGAGCGAAACGACCCGGAGGGCTCGGCCATCCTCAAGAACTTCGTGCGCGACATCTGCGGCTGCAGCGCGTGGTGGTCGCCGGACGCGGCGCGGGCGCAGGCGGAGCAGGCGCTGGACGAGGCGGCAAAGCGCGGGGCCTTCGCGCTGTGCGCGGTCAGCGGCGGCGTGGATTCCACCGTGGCGGCTGTGCTGACGCACCGTGCCTTCGGCGAACGGATGACGGCGGTGCTGGTGGACACCGGGCTGATGCGCGACGGCGAGGCCGCGCAGGTGCAGGAGGAGTTTGCGGCGCTGGGCGTGCCGCTGCTGTGCGTCGACCGGTCGGGCGAGGTGCTCGAGCGCCTGGCGGGCAAGCGCGGCGCCGAGGAAAAGCGCGCCGTGGTGACGGAGGTGCTGCGCGCTGAGATGATCCGCCAGAGCGCGGCCCACAGCGGCGGGACGACGCTCGTGCTGGGCACGAATTACAGCGACTTCCTGTACTGCGGAGACGGCGCGTGGAGCTGGGAAGGCCTGGAGGTGACGGAGCCGCTGCTGGAGCTGTTCAAGGACGAGGTGCGCGCCATGGCCGCGCAGCTGGGCATTGAGGAGCGCATCGCGACGCGCAAGCCCTTCCCAGCGCTGGGGCTGGGCGCGCGCATCGTGGGCGAGATCACCGGAGAACGCCTGCATGCCCTGCGCATGGCGGAGCGCGCCTTCAGCGGCGAGATCAGCGAGGCAGGGCTGGAGCGCAAGCTGTACAAGTATTTCCCCATCCTGGTGGCGGAGGGCACCGGGCTGGGCGGCGAGGTGATCGTGCTGCGCGCGGTGACGCTCTCCGGCGGGCAGCTGATGCCCGCGCGCCTGCCATACGACCTGGTGGAGCGCACGGTGGCGCGGATTCAGGCGATGTCGCCGTCCATCACGAGGGTGTTCTATGACCAGACGCCCACGCCCGTGGGGCGGGAGACGTTTATCTGACCCTGTTTCCAGCCCGATAGATGAAGATCAGGATGAGAGGGCTTGCTTCCAACAGCGGATCCCCATCACTCCGGCCTGCGCAAGCAGGCCGCTCTTTTTTGGCTAAAAACCAATCGTGCGGAAACATGCCAAAATGGGGCGGAATTTCTCATTCAAAGCGCCGATACACAGCCGGAAATCCGAACAATATCCAAATAGACGGAGGAAAAGGTTCAAAATTCGATTGAAAATCCGGGAAAGTCTTGCTATACTGAATGCGAATTTCAAGCAGGAGGGATCGTGTTATGCCGAAGGTTGCGCTGATCATGGGATCCAAGAGCGACTGGCCGTCGCTGACCGGATGCGTTTCCGTGCTCAAGGGGTTTGGCATTGAGGTGGAGGTGCACGTCGCCAGCGCGCACAGGACGCCGGAAAAGGTCGCCCGCTTTGCACGCGACGCGCGGGCAAACGGCTTTGAGGTGATCATTGCTGCGGCGGGCAAGGCCGCGCACCTGGCCGGCGTGATCGCGGGCCACACGACGCTGCCGGTGATCGGCATCCCGATCAAGTCCTCGCTGATGGACGGGCTGGATTCGCTGCTGTCCACCGTGCAGATGCCCACGGGCATCCCGGTGGCGACGGTGGCTGTCGGCGGCGGGGACAACGCGGCCTATCTGGCGGCGCAGATGCTGTCGATCAAGTACCCTGAGCTGGGCGAAAGGCTGGACGCGCACCGCAGGCAGATGGCCGCGGCCATCGAGGCGGATGACGAAGCATTGAACGCGCAGCTGTGAGCGGGCGTGCCCGCAAGGAGGGCAGGATGGATATCAAGGAGCAGGGAGACAGGATGGAGGAGGCCTGCGGCGTATTCGGCATCTTTGCGCAGCAGGACGATGTGAATGTGGCCGAGGCCGCGTATTACGGCCTCTTTGCCCTGCAGCACCGCGGGCAGGAGAGCGCGGGCATCGCCGTGGCCGACGGCCAGACGATCAGCCAGCACCGCGGCCTGGGGCTGGTGCCGGAGGTGTTCGATCAGGAAACCCTGAGCGGCCTGAAGGGCAGCATCGCCATCGGCCATGTGCGCTACTCCACCTTCGGCGGCAAGGACGTGATCAACGCCCAGCCGATTGTCGCCAGGTGCCGCATGGGCATGCTGGCCCTGGCGCACAACGGCAACCTGGTCAATGCCGACACGCTGCGCGCGCAGATGGAGGAGCAGGGCGCCATCTTCCAGACGACGGTGGACACCGAGGTCATCCTCAACCTCATCGCCCGTGAGAGCGGCGACGGGCTGATGGAGGCCATCCAGTCGATGATGCGCGTGGTGCGCGGCAGCTATGCGCTGGTACTGCTCACGCGCGATCGGCTCATTGGCATTCGCGATCCCTACGGCATCAGGCCGCTGTGCCTGGGGCGCGTGGGCGACAGCTTCGTGCTGGCCAGCGAGAGCTGCGCGCTGGACGCGGTGGGCGCGGAGTTCGTGCGCGACGTGCGCCCCGGCGAGATCGTGACGATCGACGCCGACGGCGTGCACAGCACGCATGTGCAGTGCCCGCTGAGCAGCAGGCTGTGCCTGTTCGAGTTCGTGTACTTTGCCAGGCCGGATTCCGTCATCGACGGCATCAACGTCTATCAGTCCCGCGTGGAGGCCGGGCGGCGCCTGGCCATCGGCGACGACGTGCAGGCGGATCTGGTCATCGGCGTGCCGGACAGCGCGCTGGCCGCGGCCATGGGCTACGCCCAGCAAAGCGGCATCCCCTACGGCGACGGCCTGGCGAAGAACCGCTATGTGGGCCGCACGTTCATCCAGCCGGAGCAGGGCATGCGCGAGATCGGCGTGCGCACCAAGCTCAACGCGCTGACGCGCAACGTCCGCGGCAAGCGGCTGGTGCTGGTGGACGATTCCATCGTCCGCGGCACGACGAGCCGCCGCATCGTGGAAATGCTGCGCATGGCCGGGGCGAAGGAGGTGCACGTGCGCGTGTCCTCGCCGCGGGTGTCGAACCCGTGCTACTTCGGCATCGACATCGCCACGGGCAAGGAGCTGATCGGCTACCAGCACAGCGAGGAGGACATCTGCCGCTTTATCGGCGCGGACAGCCTGCGCTTCCTGCCGCTCAGCAGCCTGCTCAAGACCGTGACCGGCTCCGGCTGCCAGTTCTGCACCGGCTGTTTCGACGGCCAGTACCCCATCGACCCCCAAACGGGCGAGATGATCACCGAGTGACCCGCCGCTGCGCGGAGAAGACCAAACATTTCAGGAGGAACCGATGATTACTTACAAGGACGCAGGTGTCGACGTTGAGCGCGGCTATGAGGCCGTGCGCCTGATGAAGCAGCATGTCAAGACCACGTTCGACGAGAACGTGCTGGGCGGGCTGGGCTCCTTCGGCGGCTTCTATTCGATCGAGAACGAGAAGATGGACAAGCCCGTGCTCGTGGCCGGCACCGACGGTGTGGGCACGAAGCTCAAGTTCGCCTTCCTGATGGACAAGCACGACACGGTCGGCATCGACTGCGTGGCGATGTGCGTCAACGACGTCGTTTGCCAGGGCGCCAGGCCGCTGCTGTTCCTGGACTACATCGCCACCGGCTATCTGGAGCCGACCAAGGTGGAGCGCATCGTCGCGGGCGTGGCCGAGGGCTGCCGCCAGGCGGGCTGCGCGCTCATCGGCGGCGAGACGGCGGAGATGCCCGACTTCTATCAGGCGGGCGAGTACGACATGGCGGGCTTCACCGTCGGCCTGGTCGACCGGGAGAAGTCCATCTCCGGCGAGCGCGTGCGCGAGGGCGACGTGCTGGTGGGCATCGCGTCCTCCGGCGTGCACAGCAACGGCTATTCGCTGGTGCGCAGGCTGGTGCTGACCGAGGGCCGCGACCTGAGCGCCCCGGTGGAGGCGCTGGGCGGCAGGAGCTGGGGCGAGACGCTGCTCACGCCGACCAAGATCTACGTCAAGAGCGCGCTGGCAGCCTGCCGGGCGGCGGACGTGCACGGCATCGCGCACATCACCGGCGGCGGCTTTATCGAGAACATCCCGCGCATCCTGCCCGAGGGCCTGCGCGCCGAGATTGAGCTGGGCGCCTGGCCGGTGCTGCCGGTGTTTGCCGAGCTCCAGCGTTTGGGCGGCCTGGGCGAGCGGCAGATGTACAACACCTTCAACATGGGCATCGGCATGGTGTTCGCCGTGAGCGAGGCGGATGTCCCCGCGCTGATGGCTTCCCTTGAGGCAAGCGGCGAGGCGGCTTACCGCATTGGCCGCGTGGCGCGCATCGGAGCGGACGGCGAAAGGCTGGTGCTCCTGTGAGCACGAAAATCGCGGTGCTCTGCTCCGGCGGCGGCTCCAACCTCCAGGCGATCATCGACGCCGTGGAGGCCGGCGCCATCGACGGACAGATCGTGCTGGTGCTTTCCAACGCCTCCAAGGCGTTCGCGCTGGAGCGGGCGCGCAGGCACGGCATCCCGGCGCGGTTCATCAGCAAGAAGCAGGCCGGCAGCGACGAGGCGTTCAACGATCAGATCCTTGCCGCGCTGCAGGAGGCCGGGGCGGAGCTGGTCGTGCTGGCGGGCTATCTGCCCATCGTCGGCGGCCAGGTGGTGCGCGCGTATCCGCACCGCATCATCAACATTCACCCGGCGCTGATCCCAGCCTTCTGCGGCGTGGGCATGTACGGCCATCATGTGCATGAGGCGGTGCTGGCCTACGGCGCGAAGCTCTCCGGCGCGACGACGCACTTTGTGGACGAGCAGGTGGACCACGGCGGGGTGATCCTGCAAAAGAGCGTGCCCGTGCTCGAGGGCGACACGCCCGAGACGCTGGCCGCGCGCGTGCTCGAGGTGGAGCACGAGATCCTGCCCGAGAGCGTGCGCCTGTTCTGTGCCGGAAAATTAGGAGTAGATGGAAGACATGTGCATGTGCTATAATAAACTGTTAGCATATGCAGAAAATCCGGGCGCTGCGCCCGGGCGCTGCGCGCGCCCGCCCCGCCGCCCGATCAATCGAAGGGTGTCTTTCAAGCTATGAGAATCTATCATCCCGTCCGGGGCGTGGGCGGCGCGCTGCGTGAGAACAGCTTCACCATCATCGACGACGCGGGCGTGGCCATCGGCGAGGGTGCGCTGCACGTCCGCGTGCTCAAGAAGATGCTGCCGGACAGGCCGCTGGACATCGAGCTGGACATGGACGCGCATCCCATGGCCAGCGACACGCTCTTCGGCGCGCTCAGCGCCCGGGCGGAGAGCATCAAGGACGAGCAGGGCGGCTTGCCCGCCCGGCTGTACACGCGCTGCGCCATCGACGACGCGGAGCGCCACGAGTACTTCGTGCGCATGGGCTTTGACGACTTCGACGGCGATGAGCTGTTCGTGCTGCGCGTGCCGCAGGACATGCGCGAGCGCCGCAGGAATTACAGCCCCATGGGCACCAAGGCGATCGACGTCGACCTGCGCACCCGCGCCCGGCGCGAGGAGTTCCTCATCGGCCTGAAGGAATACGGCTATGTGGAGCACGCCAGCGAGTGGCTGGAGGAGCGCATGAAGGATCCCGTGTTCATCGCCAGGGCGATGTACTACGGCAGCGACTTCGTGGGCGAAATGCTGGTGACCGGCACGCAGAACGAGGCCGTGCTGGAGATGGTCGGCGTGGAGCCGAAGTGGCGCGGGCGCGGCGTGGCCAGCGCGCTCGTCGACGAGGCGCTGGCGCAGCTGAGCAGCCAGCAGGTGCCCTACCTGCGCGCACAGGCCGTGCGCCGCAACAAGAGCGCCATGCAGATGTGCAAGCGCTGCGGCTTTGAGTGGGTGCGCACAGAGTGCTACCTGCTCGGGCGCGACCTGTAAGGCGATCCCGTGCCGGGATCATGGCCTTCTGACCTCGCGCCGCGAAAGGACAGGCCTTCCCCTTTGGGGAGGGCGGGGGTTGGTTTTACGGCATTGTGCATCATCCGGGCGGTGCTTCGGATGGTGAACAGGATCAACGATTCCCGGCCTGCGCCGGGCAATGACCAGAGAAAGAGAGAGGTACGACAAGCATGATCAAGCGTGCAATTCTGAGCGTTTCTGACAAGACCGGCATTGTGGAGCTGGCCAGGCGGCTGCATGACAAGGGCGTGACGCTGCTGTCCACCGGCGGCACCATGAAGGCCATCGCCGCGGCGGGCATCCCCGTGACCGGCGTGAGCGACGTGACGGGCTTCCCGGAGTGCCTCGATGGCCGCGTGAAGACGCTGCACCCGATGATCCACGCCGGGCTGCTGGCCATCCGCAGCAACGAGGAGCACATGGCGCAGATCAGGGAGCTGGGCGTGGAGCCGATCGACATGGTGGTCATCAACCTCTATCCCTTCCGCCAGACGATCGAGAAGCCGGGCGTGACGTTCGAGGACGCCATCGAGAACATCGACATCGGCGGCCCGACGATGCTGCGCGCCGCGGCCAAGAACGCGCAGGACGTCGTGGTTGTGATCGACCCGGCGGACTACGACCGCGTGCTTGACGAGCTGGAGCAGACCGGCGACGTGAGCCTGAAGACCAAGCGCTATCTTCAGTACAAGGTCTTCGAGCACACCGCGCAGTACGACGCGATGATCCAGCAGTACCTGCGCACTCAGCTGGAGGACGCCGAGGACTTCGAGTTCCCCCAGAACCTGACCGTCACCTTTGAGAAGGTGCAGGACATGCGCTACGGCGAGAACCCGCACCAGAAGGCTGCGTTCTACCGCGACCTGACCGACATCGCGGGCACGCTGCCGGCGGCAAAGCAGCTGCACGGCAAGGAGCTGTCCTACAACAACATCAACGACACCAACGGCGCGCTGGAGCTGCTGCGCGAGTTTGACACGACGGCGGTCGTCGCGGTCAAGCACGGCAATCCCTGCGGCGTGGGCGTGGCCGACGAGGTGGCCGAGGCGTACCGCCTGGCCTACGAGGCCGACCCGGTCAGCGTGTTCGGCGGCATCGTGGTGACCAACGCGCCGGTCGACGCTGCGACGGCGGAGCAGATGAGCAAGATCTTCCTGGAGATCATCGTCGCGCCCAGGTTCACCGACGAGGCGCTGGCCATCCTCACCAAAAAGAAGAACCTGCGCCTGCTGGAGCTGGACACCACCATCCGCGCCTACCCGAAGGCCGAGCGCGTGATGCGCAAGGTCGCCGGCGGGCTGCTGGTGCAGGAGATCGACGACAAGCTGCTGCCCGAGGAGGGCGAGCTGCGCGTCGTCACCGAGAAGGCGCCCACGGCGGAGCAGATGAAGGACCTGATGCTGGCCTGGCGGATCGTCAAGCACGCCAAGTCCAACGCGATTGCCATCGCCCGCGACAACCAGAGCCTGGGCATCGGCCCGGGTCAGGTCAACCGCATCTGGTCCACGCAGATGGCCATCGAGCGCAGCGGCGAGCGTGTGAAGGGCGCGGCGCTGGCCAGCGACGCCTTCTTCCCGTTCGACGACTGCGTGAAGGCCTGCGCCGAGGCGGGCATCGCCTGCATCATCCAGCCGGGCGGCAGCGTCCGCGATCAGGACTCCATCGACGCGTGCAACAAGTACGGCATCGCGATGGTGTTCACCGGGATGCGGCACTTCAAGCACTGACGTGTATCGCGGCAAGTCCGCTTCGCGTCCTTGCCGCGGAGGGGAAACGGGAACATCATTTCTCGCGCGCCCTTCGGGCACACTCCAAATGATATCGGAAGCAGACTGCGTCTGCTCCTCACGGCGTACATGCCGCCGTTGCGGATTTGATATGAAGGGGCTGTGGCCCCTTCATCCATCCCCGGAGAGCGCGTTTACGCGGTCTATGCTTTCCTGATACTGTCAAACGCCAAGGAGGAATTGCATGAAGGTTCTGGTGATTGGCGGCGGCGGCCGCGAGCATGCCGTCTGCAAAAAGCTCTCCGAGTCCCCGAGGGTCGACGCGCTGCTGTGCGCGCCGGGCAACGCGGGCATCGCGCAGGTGGCGACCTGCGTGCCGGAGGTCAAGGCCACGGACGTGGAGGGCATTGTCGCCCTGGCCCGGCGCGAGCAGGCGGACTTCGTCTGCGTCACGCCGGACGATCCGCTGGCGCTGGGCTGCGTGGACGCGCTGGAGGCGGCGGGTATCCCGGCCTTCGGCCCGGACGCGTACGCCGCGCAGATGGAGTCCAGCAAGATCTTCTCCAAAAACCTGATGAAGAAGTACGGCATCCCTACCGCCAACAGCGAGACGTTCGACGACATGGACGCGGCGCTGGCCTATCTGGACACGCAGCAGGCGCCCATCGTTGTCAAGGCCGACGGCCTGGCGCTGGGCAAGGGCGTGGTCGTCGCCGCGACGATCGACGAGGCCCGGCAGGCCGTCGTGGACATGATGCAGGGCGGCCGCTTCGGCAAGAGCGGCGCGCGC
>JBJEYK010000066.1:0-1894 GCA_051886775.1 Candidatus Ventricola sp.
GTTCACCGTCATCCTGCTGATCCAGTCCATCCTCAAGCTGATCAACATGAAGGAGGACGATCCCCTCGCCGAGCCTGCCGCCAGCCTCAACTTCGTGAAGAACAAGGGCGTCCTGGCTGCCATCTTCGTCATCGCGCTGTGCATCGCCTATGTCGCGCTCTTTGAGGTGCTGGGCTATGTGCTCATCTCCGCCCTCGTCGCCGCCGCCATCATGTGGCTCATCGGCAAGCGCGACATCCGTCAGATTTTGCTCGTCTCCGTGCTCGTGCCGCTGGCCATGTGGCTCATCTTCTACAAGCTGCTGACGGTCAATATCCCCATGGGCGTGCTCAAGCCGCTGCGCGACCTGATCGACATGATTTAAGAAAGGAGGCACTTGCAGTATGAATTGGAGCTTGCTTTTCCAGAGCTACGGCTCTGTCTTCCTCAGTCCTCAGGTGCTTCTGATGACGCTGGTCGGCGCGGCCGGCGGCGTCCTGCTGGGTGCGATCCCTGGCATGACCGCCACCATGGGCGTGGCGCTGCTCATCCCCTTCTCCTTCGGCATGGATCTGATCCCGTCCATCGGCCTGCTGCTGGGCATCTACTGCGGCGGCATGTACGGCGGCTCGATCTCCGCCATCCTCATCCACGCCCCGGGCACCCCGGCGGCTGCCGCCACACTGCTGGACGGCTACCCCATGTGCCAGAAGGGCCAGGCCGGCAAGGCGCTGTCCATCGCCATGTTCTCGTCCTTCTGCGGCGGCGTCATCGGCGCGCTGGTGATGACCTTCCTCTCCCCGCTCATCGCTGACGTGGCCATGGAGTTCACCTCCGCCGAAATGCTGATGCTGGCCGTATTCGGCCTGTCCGTCATCGTCGCCATCTCCGGCAAGTCCATCGCCAAGGGCCTCATCAGCGCCTTCTTCGGCATGCTGCTGTGCACCGTCGGCCTGGATCCGACCTACAGCGCCAAGCGCTTCACCTTCGGCGTGAAGCCGCTGTACTCCGGCCTCCAGTTCATCCCGGTGCTGATCGGCCTGTTCGCCGTCGCCGAGATCATCGCCGGCGTCGAGCGCATCATCAACGGCGAGGAAAAGCAGGAGTCCTCCCACGAGAAGATCAATGAGGTGCTGCCGGATCTGAAGACCATCTCCCAGATCTGGCCCCAGATCCTCTCCGGCGGCCTGATCGGCACCTTCATCGGCGCTATCCCCGGCGCGGGCGGCGACATCGCCGTGTTCGTCTCCTACGGCTTCAACAAGAGCTTCAGCAAGCATCCCGAGCTCTGGGGCACGGGTATCCCGCAGGGCGTCGCCTCCACCGAGTCCGCCAACAACGGCTGCTCCGGCGGCGCGATGATCCCGCTGCTGTCCCTGGGCGTGCCGGGCGACGCGGTCACCGCCATCATCCTGGGCGCGTTCATCATGAAGGGCATCCAGCCCGGCCCGACGATGTACGTCGACAAGCTGGACACCGTCTACTGCGTCTTTGCCGCGCTGATGCTGGCCAATCTGTGCATGCTGATCGTCGGCTGCCTGGGCGTGCGGTTCTTCGCCAAGATCGTCTCGGTTGAAAAGAAGATCCTCTACCCCATCATCCTGGTCATCTCGCTGCTGGGCGCGTTCTCTATCAACAAGAACGTGTTCGACGTCGGCGTGTGCGTCGTCTTCGGCATCGTCGGCTGGCTGATGAACAAATTCGAGTTCCCGCTCAGCCCGATCCTGCTGGCGCTGATCCTCGGCCCGATGTGCGAGCAGAACTTCGTCCGCTTCATGGATCTCAACGGCGGCAACTTCTGGGCCATCACCGGCCGCCCCATCGCCGTGGGCTTCTTCGTGGTCGCTGTCGCGGTGGTTCTCTTCTCCATCTACAATCAGCAGAAGATCAACAAGCGCGAGGCCGCTGCCAAGGC
>JBJEYK010000067.1:0-1889 GCA_051886775.1 Candidatus Ventricola sp.
GGTCATCGAGGACCTCAAGTTCATGGACTATGCGCCGGTGCTCTTCATCTCCGCACTGACCGGCCAGCGCGTGCCCAAGGTGCTGGACACCGTGAAGGACGTGTACGACCAGACCTCGCGGCGCATCACCACCGGCCTGCTCAACGACATGCTGGCCGACGCGACCGCCGCGCAGCAGCCGCCCTTCAGCGCAGGCCGTCAGCTTAAGATCTACTACGCCACGCAGCAGAGCGTGTGCCCGCCGACGTTCGTGCTCTTTGTCAACGACGAATCGCTGATGCACTTTGCCTATCAGCGCTATCTGGAGAACCAGTTCCGCAAGTCGTTCGGCTTTGAGGGCACGCCGCTCAAATTCATCCTGCGACAGAAGAAGCAGAAGGAGGACTGATCTTATGCTCGGGATTATCGCAACCGTCGCCATCGGCTATCTGCTGGGCAGCATTTCCACCGGCGTGCTGCTCTCCCGCGCCTTTTCCAACACGGATATCCGCAGCCAGGGCAGCGGCAACGCCGGCACAACCAACATGCTGCGCGTGCTGGGCCGCAAAATGGCGCTGCTCACCTTCATCGGCGACATGCTCAAGGGCATCATCGCCGTGTTCATCGGCAAGGCGCTGGTAGGCGGCAGCCTGGGCGGCGTGCTGGGCGTGCTCGGCGCGGTGCTGGGGCACTTCTATCCCCTCTATTTCGGCTTCAAGGGCGGCAAGGGCATCGCTACGAGCTTCGGCGCGCTGCTGTTCGTCTTCCCGGTGCAGGCGCTGATCGCGTTTGGCGTCTTCCTGGCGCTGGTGGCCGCCACGCACTACGTCTCTGTTGGCTCCATCGCGGCGGCCATCACGCTACCGCTGCTGGTGATCTTCACCACACCGCTTGATCTGCCGGTTTACATCATCACCGCCTGCATCGGCGCCGGCGTCGTCTGGCGGCACCGGGCCAACATCCGCAGGCTTTTGCAGCACACCGAGAACAAGCTGGACTTTAACACCCTTAAAAAGAAAAAGGGCTGAGCCTCTCAGCCATCCGGCGGAGCGCCAAGGCGCTCCGCCGCTTTTTTGGGGATTGAATAGGCTGCCTCCTTCCGGAAGCAGCCGATGTAGGATCAGGTGGTCATGTCCTGGTCGATGTCCGTGTCCATCGCGCGCCTGCGCGTGGGCAGGCAGATGACCTGGCCGGTCACAAAGTCGCTGGGCAGCAGATTGGGGTTCAGGCGCAGCAGCTGCTCGACCGTCGTGCCGTTGAGGCTGGCGATCTCCTCAAGCGTGTCGCCCTCCTGGATGCGGTAGACCGGGCCGCCGTTTTCGCACAGGCCTCTGTCCCCTCCCGGCGGCACGCACAGCACGTCGCCCGGTCGGAGCGCCGTCAGCCGGATATCCTCGTTGTACTCGCGCAGCGCCCGGAGCGACACGTTGGAGGCGAGCATCACGTCCACCACACTCTGGCCAGGCTGCACTGTATAGGCGGTGGAGCCAACCGGACAAGAGCGCCCCTCGCCCACCGGCACGCACAGGATGTCGCCCACCAGCAGCCTGCCCGCGGAGATGGCCGGGTTGGCGTTCATCAGCGCGCGCACGCTGATGCCGAACTTTCTGGCGATCAGATAAAAGCTGTCGCCGCGCTGTACCCGATAGCTCTGGCTGCCGGCCGGGCAGTTGGAGGCGCCCGGTTCGATGGCCGTCTGGTTGATCAAATCCTCGGTGCGATTGGTGATCTCCATAAAAGAACAGCCCCTTTCGACGTTCTGGTGCATCCTATGCCGGAGGGGGGCTGTTTGTGTCTGGGTTGACGAATGGGCAGAATCAGGCCAGCGGATTGCCATCGCTGTCAAAGAGCGGGAGCTTCTCCAGATAGATGAGATCCTCGCGCGTCTGGGCGTCGCCCTCGGCCAGAAT
>JBJEYK010000068.1:0-8916 GCA_051886775.1 Candidatus Ventricola sp.
CATCGCCATGAAGGAGGGCACCTTCTCCGACCTGGGCCTGGGCACCTATCGCCTGTACGAAAAGTGGGGCATGGACGACGCCGGCAAGAACGTGGCGGGCAAGAACTTCTACGACTTCGTCAACGGCAAGAACTTCAACATCGGCCACAACGGCTACCCGCGCCATCATGGCCCGGAGAGCTGCTGGCAGAGCGGCACCATCTACTCGCTGATGTACAACCGCGACTGCATGATCCATCACCTGATCAACTTCGTCTCCTCCGGCGCGCCGTTTGACGCGATCATCAAGCCGGTGCTCGAGGGCTTCTTCGGCGAGGGCTGCGTGGACAAGCCCAAGGCCTACACGCCCATCAACGAGAACAAGATCAAGCTGACCAAGTGGGCCTTCAACGGCAAGCAGTGGCACGACTCCGCGACGCTGTGCAACTGGATGTACCCGATGACCATCGCCACCAGCAAGAAGCGCAATTACGTCGGCGACCTCGACCTGGACGCCAAGTACATGAGCGCCGTCGTCGGCGAGGACTACACCCGCGAGAGCCTGGAGTTCGACTCCGAGCGCATCTCCCAGCTGCTGCGCGTGATGACCGCCGTGTCCTTCAAGCTCAACCTGGGCAGCACCAACCTGCGTCAGGATCACGACCAGCCCAGCGACTGGGTCTTCGACAAGGATCCCGACCTCAAGGCCTTCGAGGAGGGCACCGTCAAGCTCGACCGCGAGGACTTCGCCAAGGCGCTGGACATGTGGTACGACGCGATGGGCTGGAGCCGCGAGACCGGCATCCCCACCCGCGAGACGCTCGAGAAGTTCGACCTGGGCGACTGCGCGGACAAGCTCGAGGAGCTCGGCTTGATTTAACCGACCCAATGTGATATGCTTGTGGGAGGAACGCGCGCGCGTTCCTCCCGCCTTTTGATTTGACGCAATCAGAAAGGAAGATGCTCAATGTCTCTTTTTGGACGACGCAAGCCCGGCTTTTCCAAGGAGGTCGAGCTGCGGCCCGAGGATATCACCGATGAATTCTCCGACCGCAACGACCCCGCCATGCAGCGCAATTCCAATCCCAAGGAGGAAAAGGCCGAGCTGGCCGCGCGCGCGCAGGCCGTGATGGAGGGGACCGCGTGCCAGGAGAGCGCTGCCAGCGGCGCACAGCCCTCCGCCGAAGCGCCCGACCTCGCGGCGCAGGCCGCCGCCGAGGGCAGGACGGTCGATCTGTTCGATTATATGGACTCCCTGCCGGAGGCGGAGGATCCCTTCCCGCCCAGCGAGCCGGAGCAGGAGACCCCGCCCGAGCCGGAGCGCAAGCCCGGCGAAATCCTGGCCGAGTACATCCGCGAGCGCTCCCGCGCGGCGCAGCTCACGCCCAGGAAGGCGCTGGCCGAGGAGGAGCCGCAGCTCGAGGAGATGCTCGAGGAGATGCGCGGCATCGAGGCCTGCGCGGATATCCGCAGCGTGCAGGGCAGCAAGGACGAGTACTTCTACTCCGAGGAGATCATGGCCAACAACTACGCGATGATCGCCATGCTCGTGCTGGAGAAGGACATCGCCCGCACGGTGGCGCATATGGTGCGCTTCAATTGCAGGACGTATCCCTCGCCCACGCCGCTGTACCACTTCATGCGCTCGCCGTACAGCTACACCAAGCCCCAGCTGGAGCAGGCGCTGCGCGTGCTGAAGGCGGGCAAGGACTCGCAGGACATCAAGACCGTCGTCGCCTTCAACGACGTGCTGTATATGTACTCGACCGACATCATGTCCGAGCGCTACGCCAAGGCGCTGGCCGACGGAAACGAGGCCGGCGAGGCGGATTTCTGATCATCAGAACCAGACAGAGGCTGCCGCCGGACGGCTGCCCGCGATGCGGGAATCGCCCGGGCGGCGGCCTTTTGCAGGAAGACGCAGGAAAAAGGAGCATGCGCAGGTGAAGAAAATGAAATGGATGGGCGCGCTGCTGTGCCTGATGCTGCTGGCGGCGCTTGGGGTGTCCGCGCAGGCGGAGACGGGCGCGCCGAAATATGTCTTCCTGTTCATCGGAGACGGCATGAGCTATCCGCAGATTCAGCTGGCGGCGGACTATCTGGGCGCCATCGGCGAGGAGGGGCGCGCAGCGCTGCCGCCGGGCGTCCGGCAGAGACAGTGGGGTGACGGCGATACCGTCAGCCCCGTCCGGCTGAGCTTCATGGATTTTGCGGTGACCGGCTCCGCGATGACCTACGACGCCGGCAGCTTTGTGCCCGACTCCGCCTCCACCGCGACGGCCATGGCCACCGGCACGAAGACCTGGTCGGGCTGGCTTGGCCAGGATACCGACGGCGGGCGTCTGGAGACCATCGCCGAGAAGCTCCACGCACAGCTTGGCTGGCGGATCGGCATCGTCACCACCATGAACCTGAATCACGGCACGCCTGCCGCGTTCTATGCCCATCAGGACAGCCGGAACAACTATTACGAGATCGGCGTGGAGCTGACCCAGTCCGGCTTTGAGTACTTCGCGGGCGGAGAAATGCGCAGGGTGTACGGCGCGGACAAGGATCAGCGCAGCCTGTATGAGCTGGCGCAGGAGGCGGGCTACAAGGTCACCTTCAGCCCGGAGGAGGCAGCGGCTGTCACCGCACAGGACGGCAAGGTCATCCTGTCGGACGTGAACCTGACAGATTCCGGCACCATGGACTTTGTGCTGGACCGCGGGCGCGGCGAATGGTCCCTGGCCGACTATGTGGAAAAGGGCATCGAGGTGCTGGAGGACGGCACGGGCTTTTTCATGATGTGCGAGGGCGGCCTGATCGATTGGGCGTGCCACTCGAACGACGCCGGGACGGCCATCGCGGAGACGCTGGCGTTTGCCGACGCCGTGCAGGTCGCCGTCGACTTCGCCAGGGCGCATCCCGACGAAACGCTGATCCTGGTGACCGGCGATCACGAGACCGGCGGCCTGACCATCGGCTTCGCCGGCACGGACTATCGCACCCATCTGGAGGTGCTTGCCCGGCAAAGGGTGTCGTTCCAGCGGTTTGAGGAACGGTACGCTGCCGTGTACAGGAAGGAGGGCGCCGCCTTTGAGGAGGCGATGCGCGACGTGGAGGAGCTGTTCGGGCTGAAG
Organism: Candidatus Ventricola sp.; assembly: GCA_051886775.1. Classification (GTDB taxonomy): domain Bacteria; phylum Bacillota; class Clostridia; order Christensenellales; family Aristaeellaceae; genus Ventricola. The sequence goes on from JBJEYK010000068.1 coordinate 3,102, forward strand.
ACCGAGGGCGACAAGGGCGACCGGCTGGTGCTGACTGCGTACGAGCTGGAGCAGCTGCGCGAGGCGTATGACCTGATGCTCGGCGGCTGCGACGTGGAGCAGTTCACGCAGGAGCAGGCGCTTCGCTACGGCGAGAACAACCCCTTTTGCGTGACGGTCACCCGCATCCTGGCCAACAAGGCCGGGCTTGACTTCACCACCTTTGCCCACACCGGGCTGCCCGTGGCGGTCTTTGCCGAGGGCGTGGGGGCGGAGCGCTTCGGCGGGTACTGCGACAATACGGACATCTTCCGCAGGCTGGCCGCGCTGCTGGGCGTGGAGTGAGAACCACGGCCGCGGGGCACAGGACAGACACCGCGCCGTACCAGGAGCACAGCGGGGCTGTCAGGTTAATCCCAAGCATTCCCAAAGCAGCTTTTTGAAGAATCGTTGGTTTGTGAGCCCGGGGCTCTGCCCCAACGCCCCGCCAAAGGGCCTTCCGGTCGATCCGGGAATGGCAATCATCGCAGCAAGCGGCTCCCTTGCCATTCCGACGTTCCGCCTGCCTGTTTCCGCCACTGGCGGCGGCAGGCATCAGTCCCTTTGGAACCTTTGAGCGCAAACCCGCTTCGTTTTGCTTGGAATGTCTGGATTCTTAACCTGACGGCCCCTTTTGCATCCCAACGGCTCCGTCCGCGCATGCGGGAGGAGCGGCCGGGGATATACGCAGGTTTTACCAGAAGTTAGCCGGGCACCGGCCTCGCATTTAACACGCCTCCTGTACAATCATCCCGGATTCTGAAATCCGAAGAATTTGAAGGAGGAAAGAACGATATGAGAAAATGGTGGATCTGTCTGCTTTGTCTGGCAATGCTGCTGCCCATGGCGGCGTGCGCAGAGAATGCTGCACCCAAATATGTGTTCCTGTTCATCGGCGACGGCATGAGCTATCCGCAGTTCCAGGCGGCGTCGGATTATCTGGGCGCGATGGCCGACAAGGACGCGGAGCAGGCGCTGCCCAGCGTCAAGCTGGCCGAGCGCGGCGGGGCAGTGCTCGACGGCCCGGTGAAGCTGAACTTCATGGACTTTGACGTAGCCGGCTCCGCCGTGACCTACGATGCGTGCAGCTTCGCGCCGGACTCCGCCTCCACTGCGACCTCCATCGCCACGGGTGAAAAGACCTACTCCGGCATGATCAACGTGGACATCACCGGCGCCACCCGGTTTGAGACGATCTCCGAGAAGCTCCATCAGCAGCTGGGCTGGAGGATCGGCGTGGTCAGCTCCGTCAACCTGAACCACGCCACGCCCGCCGCGTTCTACGCGCACCAGGCCAGCCGCAACGACTACTACGAAATCGGCGTGGAGCTGACGCAGTCCGGGTTTGAGTACTTCGCCGGCGGCGGCCTGAAGAAGATCAACGGCGCGAACGGGGATCAGCCCAGCCTGTACGACCTGGCGCAGCAGGCCGGCTACAAGGTCACCTTCACCCAGGTGGACGCGCAGGCGGTCACCGCTGCGGACGGCAAGGTCATCCTGATCGACGAGCACCTGGCGGACTCCGACGCCATGGACTACGAGCTGGATCGCGGCGACGGCGAGTGGGCGCTGGCCGACTATGTGGCCAAGGGCATCGAGGTGCTGGAGAACGACACCGGCTTCTTCCTGATGTGCGAGGGCGGCAAGATCGACTGGGCGTGCCACGCGAATGACGCCGGCTCGACCGTCGCCGATACGCTGGCGCTGGCCGATGCCGTGCAGGTCGCCATCGACTTTGCCAAGGCGCATCCGGACGATACGCTGATCCTGGTGACCGGCGACCACGAGACCGGCGGCCTGACCATCGGCTTCGCCGGCACGGACTACGATACCTATCTGGACACGCTTGCGAGCCAGAAGATCTCCTACGCGCAGTTTGACGAGCACTTTGTGAAGACCTACTGGGCGAACAACACCTCCTTCGAGGACGCCATGAAGGACGTGGAGACGCTGTTCGGCCTGAAGACCGCCGGGGCGCCGGACGACCGCCTGGTGCTGACCGAGTACGAGCTGGGCCGCCTGCGCGACGCCTATGACCTGACGATGACCGACCTGATCCGCCAGGGTGCCTACAAGAAGGACGACCTCACGCAGGAGCAGTACCAGCTCTACGGCACCTACAACCCCTTCTCTGTGACGGTGACCCACATCCTGAACAACAAGTCCGGCGTGGACTTCACCAGCTTCTCCCATACCGGCCTGCCCGTGGCGGTCTTCGCCGACGGCGCCGGTGCGGAGGCCTTCGGCGGCTACTACGACAACACGGAAATCTACAACAAGCTGGCGGCGCTCCTGAATGTGAAGTGATCGCCCGCGAAAGCAGCGCACGGCACAGAGGGCATACGGCTCCCTGTGCCATGTGCTTTGGAGGAAATATGCGCAGGTTGAAGGAAATGGGCGGCAGGAGGAGCTGGATGCCGGTGCTCCTGGCGCTGGCGCTGCTGGCGGCGCTGCTGGCGCTGCCGACCGGCTACGAGGGCGCGATGGCCTATCAGAACGCCGATCGCGTGGAGGCGCTCGTGTTGGATACGGACGAGAGCGACATCGTCGATACCGGCCTGATCCGTACCGGCGAGCAGCGATGCAGGGTGCGGATCCTGGGCGGGCAGTTTGTGGGCGTGGAGACGGCGGCCGTGAACCGGCTGAACGGCTCGCTGGCGGAGGACAAGCTGTTTGCTGCGGGAGACCGGGCGTTCGTGGTCGTCAGCCACGCCGCAGGGCAGATCACGACGGTCTACATGACGGATCACTTCCGCCTGGACAAGGAGGCTGCCCTGGCCGGTCTGTTTGTCCTGCTGCTGCTGCTGTTTGCGCGGGGCACCGGCCTGCGGGCGATTCTCTCCTTTGCGGATACCGTTCTGCTGCTGTGGAAGGTGCTGATTCCCAGCCTGCTGCGGGGCTGGAATCCCATCTGGGTGTCGCTGGCGCTGGTGCTGGTGCTCACCTGCCTGGTGCTGAGCCTGATCTACGGGCTGGACCGGCGCTGCCTTGCGGCTGCATCCGGCGCGGCGCTGGGCATCCTGGTGACGGCGGTGCTGGGCTGCTGCTTCACCGGCCTGTTCCGGATTCACGGCGCGGTGATGGAATCCAGCGAGCGGCTGCTCTATGCGGGCTATCAGCACCTCGACCTGACGCAGATCTTTGTCGCGTCCATCTTTCTTGGCTCCTCCGGGGCGGTCATGGATCTGGCGGTGGATATCTGCTCCGCTGTGCATGAGGTGGTGCGCAAGCGCCCGGAGATCACCGCGCGGGAGGCCATCGCCTCCGGCCTCGCCGTGGGCCGGGCGGCCTGCGGCTCCACCACCACGACACTGCTGCTGGCGTATTCCGGCAGCTACATCGCGCTGCTGATGGTCTTCATGGCGCAGGGCACGCCTGTGGCGCTGATGCTGAACTACAAGTATGTGGCCTCCGAGATCATCCACACCATTGTCGGCTCCTTCGGCCTGGTGACGGTTGCGCCGCTGACGGCCGTGACCAGTGGCCTGCTGCTGACCGGGCGCGGGGCGCGATGACCGCTTTCATCTCCCCACAAAATCAGGGCTGCCGCTCATCCGGGAATTGCCGGGTAGGCGGCAGCTTTTTTGCAGGCAGGCTCACCGCGCGCCAAAGCGCCCGGACAGCGCTGCATACGCCAGCACCAGCGCCGAGGCCAGCAGCACGCCGGCGACGATGTCCGTCAGCCAGTGGACGCCGGAAAGCAGCCTCCCCACGACGGTGATGCCGATGACAAGCCCCCCGGACACGTCCGCAGCCCGGCGCAGCGCCCTGCGCCCGGGCAGAAGCCGCCGCAGCGCAACCATCGCGCTGGCCATGATGCCCACCGTGAGCATTGTGTGCGACGAGGGATAGGATGCTTCGAGCACGCCGTCCATCAGGATTGGGCGATAGTTGACGATGCACAGCTCGAAGAACGCATACGCGGCGATGAGCAGCGCGTACAGCCCGCCCAGCAGGAGCACGGACATGTCCACCCGCAGAAGGCTTCTGCGGTGCACGAGCTGGCACAGGCCGAGGAGCGCGAAGCCCAGCGCCACAGCCAGCGACGCGAGACCCAGCCAGTCGGTGACGGCGTACCACGTCATGATGACGCCCAGCAGGCGATGCGCCGCACCGTTGAGCGTGGCCAGGCCGACACTTGATCCCTCCGGCCCGATGGGCTGCACGTCGACAGTCAGGACAGCGAGGGTCAGCAGAAGAAAGGCGGCGAGCAGCAGACCTGCCGCGGCCCAGAGGCGATAGGTGTGTTTCATGAGGATGACCTCCCTGTGATGGATTGCGGCCTGAGGTTGGCCGTGCTCCGATGATCGCATATCGGGAGGCCGGGGGAAAGAGCCGCGCTGTCACGCAGGAGTGACCTGCCGTCGCAGGCACACAAAATCGCCCCGACACGCAGCGTGTCGGGGCAAAAAATGCAGATGTGGCTTCATTTCCGCAGCGCCAGGCAGAGCTTGCCCGCCAGCAGCAGAATCAGCAGCGCGCAGACGTACGGCTCCCGCGCGGCGGCAAAGTCCAGCGCGGCGATCAGCCCGACGGCGAGGGAGGCAGCCGTCACCCGGCGATCCCATCGGGTATGCGCAGCATGCAACAGCACGAGCCGGGCGACGCCCAGCGCCGCCAGGGTGACGAGCAGCAGGACATGGACAGCCAGCAGGATGGAGGCGTGCGTATCCGTTGCAAGCAGGCTGACCGACAGCACCGCATCCCCGACGGGCTGCCCGCACAGCGGCAGCACGATGAGCAGCAGCGCGGACAGATCGAGCACGCCCAGCAGAAGGCTGCGCGTGCGCGCCTGTTCAGCTTGGCGCTCCTCCTGGGCCAGGGAGATCAGCTCCTCGCCGGAGAGCAGCTCGTCGATGGTCACGCCGAAAAAGCGTGAAATTGCTCGCAGCGAGTCGATACTGGGCGCGCCGCGCCCGCTCTCCCACTTGGAAACCGCCGTGCGCGAGACAAACAGCTGCTCGGCCAGCTGCTCCTGCGTCAGGCCGCGCCGGGTGCGCAGCGTCTGGAGCTTTTCACTCAGTTCCATATCCGCCTCCGAAGATCCTGATAGCGCGATGATACCACGGCGCGCGCCGCCCGTCAAGCAGCGGAAAAACCGACCGGGCCTTGAATTCTTCTGCAAATGGTTGCACAAAAAGCCGGGTGATGATACAATATATCATTAGCGGCGTATGGCTGCCCGTCGAGGAGCGGGGGAACGCCCGCGCCGCGGTCTGGAGGAAAGAAATGGGCTTTTTCAGCAAATTATTCGACCCGAACGCCGGGGAAATCAAGAGACTGCAGAAGATCGTCGATCAGATCGACGCCTTTGAGGACGCGCATAAACAGCTCACCGACGCGCAGCTGCGCGAAAAGACGCAGGAGTTCCGCGACCGGCTGGAAAAGGGCGAGACGCTTGATCAGCTGCTGCCGGAGGCGTTTTCCGTCGTGCGCGAGGCCACCTGCCGTGTGACGGGCAAGCGCCAGTTCCGCGTGCAGATGATGGGCGGCATCGTGCTGCACCAGGGCCGTATCGCCGAGATGAAGACCGGCGAGGGCAAGACGCTCACCGCCACCATGCCGGCCTACCTCAACGCATTGACGGGCAAGGGCGTGCATGTCGTCACCGTCAACGACTACCTGGCCCGCTTCCAGGGCGAGGACATTGGCCGCATTTTCAAGTTCCTGGGCATGAGCGTGGGCGTGATTGTGCACGACCTGACGCCTGAAGAGCGCAAGGCCGCCTATGCCTGCGATGTCACCTACGGCACCAACAACGAGATGGGCTTTGACTACCTGCGCGACAACATGGTCA
>JBJEYK010000069.1:0-1881 GCA_051886775.1 Candidatus Ventricola sp.
GCGCCCTTCTTGTCCAGCTCGCCGAGCTGGCCCTTGATCTGCGGATCGAGGGTGGAGCAGGAGACCAGCGTCTTCCCGGCGACATCGTCGATCACCTGGGTGTAGATGTGGTTCAGGCTGCGATACACGCACAGACGCGGCATCTCGGGCGTGCCGCTGATCTTCTTACGCACACGCTCATGACGGATCACACGGATCTCATTACGATCACGCTTGGTGAACATTAGCGCTCACTCCCTTTCTTACTTCTTACCGGTCTTGCCTTCCTTGCGGCGGACGACCTCGGTGTCATACTTGATGCCCTTGCCGTGATACGGCTCCGGCTTGCGCACAGCGCGGATCTTCGCAGCGACGTTGCCGACCTGCTGCTTGTTGATGCCGCTGACCACGATGGTCGTCTGGTTCGGGGTGGCGAACGCGATGTTCTCCTCCGCCTCCATGATCACCGGATGGCTGTAGCCGATGGTGATGTTCAGGGTGGAGCCCTTCGCCTCGGCGCGGTAGCCGGTGCCCACGAGGTTCAGCGTCTTGGTGAAGCCGGCGGAAACGCCAGTCACCATGTTGGCGATCAGGGAGCGGTACAGGCCATGGAACGCGCGGTTCTGCTTCTCGTCGTTGGGGCGGGTGACGTGGATCTCGTTGCCCTCCACCTTGACGGTGATGTTCTTGTTGACCTCCTGGGTCAGCGTGCCCTTCGGGCCCTTCACGGTGACGAGATTGTCATCGGAGATGGTAACCGTGACGCCGGCCGGGATTGCGATCGGATGTCTTCCGATTCGAGACATTGTTCTTACCTCCGTTTCAGCGTCGTCGATTACCAGATGTAGGCGAGCACTTCGCCGCCGACCTTGGCCGCACGGGCCTGCTTGTCGGTCATCACGCCCTTGGACGTGGAGACGATGGCAATGCCCAGGCCGCCGAGCACCTTCGGCAGCTCCTCGCACTGCGCGTAGACGCGCAGGCCCGGCTTGCTGATGCGCTTGAGGCCAACAATGACGCTCTGCTTCTTATCGGTGTACTTCAGGCCAATCTTGATCTGGCCGGCGAGGCCGTCGTCGATCAGATCGACGCTCTTGATGTAGCCTTCGTCGAGCAGGATCTTGGCGATGGACTTCTTCATGTTGGAAGCCGGCACCATCACGCTGTCGTGCTTGGCGATTTGGGCATTGCGGATGCGGGTGAGCATATCTGCAATGGGATCGTTAACGAGCATTTCAGTCCCTCCTTACCAGCTGGCCTTGCGGACACCGGGAATCTGTCCCTTGTACGCCAGTTCGCGGAAACAAATGCGGCAGACGCCGTACTTGCGAAGCACGGAGTGCGGACGGCCGCACAGGCGGCAGCGGGTGTAAGCGCGAGTAGAGAACTTCGGCTCCTTCTGCTGCTTGTTGATCATGCTGGTCTTAGCCATGTGATTTGTCCTCCTCCTTACTTCGTGAACGGCATGCCCATCGCGCGCAGGAGCTCCTTGCACTCCTCGTCGGTGTGGGCGGTGGTCACGAAGATCATTTCCATGCCGCGAACCTTCTCCACCTTGTCGTACTCGATTTCGGGGAAGAGGAGCTGCTCGCGGATGCCCAGGGCGTAGTTGCCGCGGCCGTCAAAGGCCTTGTCGCTCACGCCGTGGAAGTCGCGGACACGCGGGAGGGCGATGTTCATGAGCTTATCCATGAACTCGTACATGCGCTCGCCGCGCAGGGTCACCTTCGCGCCCACGTTCATGCCCTCGCGCAGCTTGAAGTTCGCGATGGACTTCTTGGCCTTGGTCACCAGCGCCTTCTGGCCGGCGATCGTCTCCAGCTCCTTCACGGCAGCTTCCAGCGCCTTGGGGTTATCCTTGCAGTCGCCCAGGCCCATGTTGATGACGATCTTGTCGATCTT
>JBJEYK010000070.1:0-8893 GCA_051886775.1 Candidatus Ventricola sp.
TCCTGAATCCCCGCCAGGCTCACCGCCGTCGGCCCCTCGAGCACGCCGGTCATCCGCGCGTCGGAGGGCTGCCAGCCGCCGCCGGCCAGGCAGTATTCCACGCGCGCCAGATAGCGCCCGCCCTGCGCGTCACAAGCGCCGGAGAGCACCAGGCTGGCGATGTTGATGCGCTCGCCGCCATCCGCCGTCACGCGCACCGTCATCACCGGCGCAATCAGCGTCTCGCGCTGCGCCAGCGGCACGGTGTCCACGCACACCAGGGAAAGCCCCTGCTCCTGCGCCGCGTAGATTTCGTCAATCATCGCCAGCTGCTCGCTGTCGGGGATGCGCGCAACCTGCATCTGCACCGCCGTCACCGAGCCCCCCTGCGTCAGGTACGGCTGAATCTCAAGCTCCCGCTCCGCCTCGTCGCCGAGCGCATAGCCCTGCGGGGCGCGCACCTGGCACAGCCGGTACGTCCCCACCGGGACAGCCATCGGGTTGCGGTACGGCGTGTCATCCACCTCGAAGGAGAGCACCGTCTCGCCGCTGAGCGCGTCGATCAGCGCATATTCGCCGCCCGCCACACGCGTTCCCGCCGCAGCGTCGATCTGCTCCAGGCTGAAAAAGCCCCTGTCGCTGGAGACGGCGCACGCCACCGTCAGCTGTTCGCCTGCGCGCAGCACGGCCTCATGGTATTCCGCGTCCGCCGCAAAGCCCTGCGCGGCGCTCAGCTCGCGCAGATAATAGGTCGTGCCCTCCACGGAGGCGGGCAGCTTCACGCTGCCGGGCATGCCCTGCGCCATCTGCTCCGGCGTCACGTTGGCCCAGAGCGTCGCCTGCTTTTCGGCGGAGGGATACGGCTTCATCGCGCCGTCCTCCAGCGTGTACACGCCATACTGCCCGGAGAGCGGCACAACATACGTCTTGAGCGCGTCGTCAAAGGTCAGGCCCGTCTTGGCGACGGACAGCACCGCATATTCCTCCAGCGGCACGTCCACCGCCAGCACCTCGCCCCCGGCAACCGTCACCGTGCGCTCCGCAGCCAGCGTGTAGCCCGCGGGCAGCTGCGTCTGCCGCAGCACATAGATGCCCGCCGCCAGATTGCCCGCGTAGAACGTGCCCTCGCGCGCGGCCAGCTCCGTCTGCTCGCCGTCCGCGCCCGTCAGCACGAAGCGCACCTGCGCCAACTCCTCATCGCTGAGCGTGCCGCCCGTCAGGCGCACACGCACGCCGCCCAGGGCGTCCAGGCACGTCAGCTCACCGGTGACCTCCTGCGTATTGGCCACCGCAAAGCGCAGCGCCTGCGGCGCGCGGCAGCCGGCGTCCAGCTCCTGCGCGCTGACCACGGCGACATACTCGCCCGGCTCCAGCTGCGCAAGCGCCACGCCGCCCTCGTCCGACACGAGCGTCAGGCCCGTGTCCAGCAGCTGCTGGCCATCCTGCCCCACGCGATACAGCGTCACGCCGACGCCCGGAAGCGCTTCCTGCACCGGCGTGCCCAGCTCGTCCAGCCGCTGCATGCGCACGCTCAGGCGAACGCTGCCATAGCTGGGATGCACGATGCTCACGCGCGATGCCTCGCCCGCAGCTGCCACCACCGTCATGTGCTGCGCGATGTCGTGCCCCTGCGGCGCGCGCACCGTCTCCACGGTGACGCTGCCCGGCGTAAGCGCCGGAGAGACCGCCAGGCCATCCTCGTCACAGGTCACCTCAAAGCAGCTGCCCGCGGCGTCCGTCACGGCATAGACCGCGCCCGGCACCGGCGTGCCGTTCTCGTCCACCGAGGAGAGCATCAGGCGGGCAAAACGGGCGGCAAACGTCACCGCCTCCTCCGCGGAGGGCAGCGCAAACAGGCCGGAAACGGGCTGCACGCCCAGCTCCCCGGCATCCTCGTCGTCCATGCTCAGCATGTATTCACCGCTGAGCGCCTCAATCGTCACCGCGCCGTTCTCCGCACGCACCTGGCCCACCGCGCTGCCCGTCTCGTCCAGCAGCGTCAGCGCCAGCGGCCATGTCAGCGGCACACTGACCGTCTCGCCCTGATCATTCAGCTCCTGCGCCAGCAGCGCGAACGTCTGCGTCTGCCGCGTGAGGAAGGTCGCCTCCACCTGCGTCGCCTGGCCGGAAGCGACCGTCAGTCCGTCGGTCAGCTCCTGCTCCTGACACACCAGCTCGCCCAGCTCTGCGCCCTGCGGCAGGATCAGCTCGCCCATCGTGTATTCCCCTGCGGGAAGCGCCTGCGACACCGCCATTCCCTCCGCGTCCAGTGCATACGGGCCGAACACCTCGCCCGTTGCCGCGCGGACAAAGGATACGCTGCCGCCGGACATATCCGCCGCGCCGGAGGCCAGGAAGACAATCCGGCCCGTCGCCTGCGCGGCCATCAGCTCGATGACCGTGGTCGATCCGCTGCTGACCATCATCTGCGCCTGCGACAGCGGCAGCACCACGTCCTGATCGCCCGCATAGCTCAGGCGCACATCGTAGGTGCCCTCCAGCAGCGACGCGCGCGCCTGACCGGACGCGTCCGTCACCAGCGAGACCGCCGGATCGCTTAGAATCTCCAGGCAGACGTCCGACAGCGGCAGCTCCTGCATCCGCCCGTTGTCATCCACCAGCTGCAATCGCATATCCAGCAGCACCGAGCCGACAGTCGGGTGCTCGAAGGTCACGCGCGTGCGCCTTGCCATCTCCACCCGGGCGGACACGCCGTCCGCACCGATCGCACCGATCGCACCGTCCGCACCGGTCGCACCGGTCGCACCGGTCGCACCGGTCGCGCCGGTCGCGCCGGTCGCAGCGAACACGCCCTCGGGCAGCGCGCTCTCGCGCAGGAGGAAGGTCTGCGCGCGTTCGCTGGTGAGCACCGCCTCGCCGTTCTCATCGGTTGTGAGCGTGAAGACGCGTCCCTCCTCGTCGGTCGCCTGCACCTCGACGCCGGCCAGCGGCGTTCCCAGGGAGTCCTCCGCCCGCACGGTCAGCTCGCCGGCCATCTCGTTGCGCACGACGATCGCTTCGCCCGTCACCGGGATGAGCGCCTCCTCGTCGAAGGCATAGCCCTGCGGCGCGCTCTCCTGCCGGAGATAGAACTCCGTGCCGGACGGCAGCGTAAAGGCTGTCTCGCCCTCGCCGGTGCGGATGCGCATCTGCTCGCTGGGATAGAGCGGGTTGGCCCAGGGCGTCAGCTCCCCGTCGCCTGAAATGACATACACGCCAAACTCCGCGCCCGAAAGCGATTCCACCGCCACAGGCTCGCCGCTCTCGCGATCGATCGCCAGCCCCTCCACGCGCAGGCTGATCGTGCCGCCCACGCTCTGCACCGTCATGGCCGGCACATAGATGTAGTCGCCAAGGCGCCTTTCCTCCGCGTCAGCCGCCTCGCCGGCCATCATCAACAGGCAGGCGCACAGCGCCGCGCCCCTTGTCATCCACTGCTTTTTCACGCGATATTCCTCCACGCAGGCCGGCGCGTCATCGCTGCGCCGCCCGCCGTTCGTCTGATTTCCATACGTCCCCGATTTTATCAATTTTAATCCATCTGCCGATACTTGTCAAGAAAAGCGAATTGTGTTATGCTGGGCGGGAAACTGCGATCAGATCTTCCGGAGGCACATCATGCTCAAGACCTATTCGGAAACCTTCACCGTCCGCGCGACCGAGTGCGACAAGTTCCGCCGCATGCGCCTGGACGCGCTGTTCATCTCCATGCAGGAGGTCGGCGAGCAGCACGCCATCCGCCTGGGCGTCGGCTACGAGGCGATGCTCTCGCGCGGGCTGTTCTTCGCCCTCACGCGCGTGCACGTTCATGTTTCACGCGCGCCGCGCCAGGGGGAGCGCGTCGTCCACACCACCTGGCCCGGCACCTGCAGCCGCTTCTTCTGCCCTCGCTATCACGTCTTCACCCTGGAGGACGGCACGCCGCTGCTGACGGCCGGCGCGCTGTGGGTGATCCTCGACGCGCGGAGCCGCAGCATCGTCAGCCCGGCAAAGCTCGATCTGGGCTTCCCCGATACCAGCGATCTGGCTGCGCCGATTGAGCTGCCGCACCGCCTGCCCTCCATGCAGCTGAGCGCTCAGCCGCTTCATCTGACGCGCACGCCGGTATACAGCGAGTTCGACGTCAACAGCCACGTCAACAACACCAGGTACATGGCCTGGCTGTGCGACGCGCTGGGCAGCGACGCCCTGAATGGCCGGTACATCGGGGATCTGGTCGCCGGATACGAAAAGGAGATCCGTGAAGAGGCGCCGCTGCAGCTGACCCTGTCCCGGGATGGCGAACGCTTCGCCTTCCAGATTGTCGGAAATGCCGGCGTCAAGCACTTCGTCGCCGGCGGCACGCTGCGTGAGGAGGTGGGCCTGTGAACGATACCCTGCGCGCGCTGCGGGAGCGCGCCCTTGCCGACGAGGCCTTCCGCCAGGCGCTGCTGCGCACGCGGGAGGATCCCGATCCCGTCGCGGCGCTGTGCGCATTCGCTACCGAAAGCGGCTATCCGCTCACGCTGGAGGAGGTCATTGCCTCCGGCGAGGAATTCGCCTGCAACCAGATGAAGTCCACCAACGGCGGCAATCCTATGCCCTACGACTGCTTTGGCTTCGACGACGCCTACGAGATGTTCTTCGCCTCCATCGGGTGAACACCGTGCGCAGCGCATTCCCCTCATAAAAACAGCATCCGCCCGGCTTGCTCCGACGGCGGATGCTGTATTTTGTTTCCTTGTGGCGCCAGATCTCCTGCGCAGCTTGGGCCTGGAGAGCGGGATTACTTCGGCGCGCCGCACTTGTCGCACGGCTCCAGCTTGTTGTACGGGCTCTTGCCGAGATCCTTGTACAGGAAGCTGGCCAGCGGCAGATACTTCTTGTCGACGGTGTAGCACTCGGGATCGATGTGGTAGCGCTTGCCGCCGTTCTTGTTGTAGTACAGCTTGGTCTTCGCTCCGGGCGTCGGGGTCGGCGTCGGCTCGGGGCTGGGCGTCGGCGTCAGGTTGGGATCCGGCGTGGGCGTGGACTGCTCCTTGAGGATGCCGCTGGACAGCGAATCCGGGTCGACAAACCACTGGTCGTTTTCGCTGAGCACAATCGCGTCGTACTGGTAGGTGCGCAGCTCGCCGCCGTAGTTCACATCCGCCTCGACGGTGATCGTGCGGGCGGTGCTGGCGTCCGTGCCGGTGGGTGCGGACATCTGCCGCCACTCCTCCAGGGGGCGCTGCGCAAACTTCCAGAACAGCTGCTGCTGCGCGGAGTCCGCCTGCGCGTCGCGCCAGCTCTTGGGGGTATACTCCACCATGTCGGCGATGATGCCCCTGCGCCACTTCTCCATGAAGTTCTCCAGCGCAATCTCCGCATCCGACTTGGTCACGGGGACGTAGCCGGTCGCGCCCGTATCGGTCACGCCGAGATCCTGCCCGGACTCATCCTGCGTGCCGGAAAAGCCGATCTGCGTCAGATCGGAGAGCGGATCATCCTGATTGGTCACGCCGTACACCTGCGCGGCAATCGGCGCCAGGCTGGGCGTAGGCGACATCTGCACGAAAAAGCTGTTCTGCACCGGCTGCGGCGCGCGGCTGCTCCGGGCGCTGAGCGCCGTCACCAGCGTAAAGACGAGCAAAAGGCCGTAGACAGCCGTCAGGATCATGCGCCCCGGGAACAGGAACGCATGCACCAGCCACATCAGCACAAGGCAGACAACCACCGCCGCCATGAACAGCCAGCGAACCGGCTGAAAGAAAATCGCAAGCAGGCCAATCACCGGCAGCACCACGAAAAAGAGCATCAGCAGCAGCTGATTCCATTCCTTCTTTGGGCGCTTGGGTCTCGGCTTCTGATCAAGCGCTCTGGAAGAGCCGGCAGGCGCAGCGCTGTAGCTTCCCCTGGTCGATCTCACAAAACCGCCTCCTGTCTGAATCCATTCCGGGGCCGACGCAGCCGCGCCCACAGCCGGAATGCCTGTATCCTCATCAAAAAACAGACGAAACAGGCCAGCCTTTTCATGCAGAATCCCGTCGTTTCGTCACAATTCCCTCACTCGACGAAACATTATAGCATAAATCGCCGCTTTGCAAAAGCCCCTTGTCGAAAAAGCGCGGCGCGCCGCCCGAATGAAAAGCGTCAGCCGCTCCCGCTTGCGAAAGGCCTGGCTGAACGACGTCAATCGGCGCCCGTCGCGCGGGGCTTCGCGCCGTTTTCAATGACTAGAAAAAGGGATGCGGCGTCAAGCCGCATCCCCGGGAATATGCGAATTACAGCTGGCCCTCGCGCTCCAGAATGGCCGCGTGCGCCGCAGCAAGCCTTGCGATCGGCACACGGAACGGCGAGCAGGAGACGTAGTCCAGGCCAACCTTGTGGCAGAACATGACGGAGGACGGATCGCCGCCGTGCTCGCCGCAGATGCCCAGCTTGATGTTCGGGCGGGTCTCGCGGCCCAGCTTGGCAGCCAGCTTGATCAGCTTGCCCACGCCGTCCTGATCGAGCTTGGCAAACGGATCAGCCTCGTAGATCTTGGAATCGTAGTACGCGCCCAGGAACTTGCCGGCGTCGTCGCGGGAGAAGCCGAAGGTCATCTGGGTCAGGTCGTTGGTGCCGAAGGAGAAGAACTCGGCCTCCTTGGCGATCTCGTCGGCGGTGACAGCCGCGCGCGGGATCTCGATCATGGTGCCGATCTTGATGTCGAGCTTGGTGCCCTTTTCCTCCATGACCTTGTTGGCGGTGTCGACGACGACCTTCTTGACGTACGCCAGCTCCTTGACCTCGCCGACCAGCGGGATCATGATCTCCGGCGTGATCTCGAAGCCGGTCTCCTGGCGCACCTCAATGGCGGCCTCGATGACCGCGCGGGTCTGCATCTCGGCGATTTCCGGATAGCGCACCGCCAGACGGCAGCCGCGGAAGCCCATCATCGGGTTGAACTCGTGGAGCTCGTCGATCTTGGCGATGATCTTCTCGGTGGTGGTGCCCAGCTCCTTGGCCAGCTCCTCGATTTCGGCGGTCTGGTTCTTCTGCGGGAGGAACTCATGCAGCGGCGGATCGAGGTAGCGCACGGTCATCGGGCGGCCCTCCAGCGCCTTGTACATGCCCTTGAAATCGGCCTTCTGATACGGCAGCAGCTTGGCGAGCGCTTCGCGGCGCTGCTCCTCGCTCTCGGAAAGAATCATCTGGCGCATCGCGGCGATGCGGCTGGCCTCGAAGAACATGTGCTCGGTGCGGCACAGGCCGATGCCCTGCGCGCCGAACTTGACGGCCACGGCGGCGTCGTGCGGGTTGTCGGCGTTGGTGCGGACCTTCAGGGTGCGCACGGCGTCGGCCCAACCCATCAGGGTGCTGAAGTCGCCGGAGATGGTCGCGTCCACGGTCGGGATCGCCTCGCCGTAGATCTTGCCGGTGGAGCCGTCGATGGACATCCAATCGCCCTCGTGGAAGACGATGTCGCCGATGGTGGCGGTCTTCGCCTCCTCATCGACGTGCAGCGCGTTGCAGCCAGCGACGCAGCAGGTGCCCATGCCGCGGGCGACGACGGCCGCATGAGAGGTCATGCCGCCGCGGGCGGTCAGGATGCCCTGGGAGTGCGCCATGCCCTCGATGTCCTCCGGAGAGGTCTCCAGGCGCACGAGCACGACCTTCTTGCCCTCCTTGGAGGCAGTGGTCGCCTCCTCGGCGGTGAAGTACACCATGCCGCAGGCAGCGCCCGGGGAAGCCGCCAGGCCCTCGGCGATCGGCTTGGCCGCCTTGAGCGCCTTGGCGTCGAACTGCGGATGCAGCAGCGCGTCCAGCTGCTTCGGCTCCACCTTGAGCACGGCCTCGTTGGTGGTGATCATGCCCTCGTTGACCAGATCCACCGCAATCTTGAGCGCGGCGGCGGCGGTGCGCTTGCCGTTGCGGGTCTGGAGCATGTAGAGCTTGCCGCGCTCGATGGTATACTCCATGTCCTGCATGTCGCGGTAGTGGTTTTCCAGCGTCTTGGCGATGGTCACGAACTGGTCGTAAACCTCCGGCATGACTTCCTTGAGGGTCTCGATCTTCTGCGGGGTGCGGATGCCGGCGACGACGTCCTCGCCCTGCGCGTTGATCAGGTATTCGCCGTAGAGCTTCTTTTCGCCGGTGGACGGGTCGCGGGTGAAGGCAACGCCGGTGCCGGAGGTGTCGCCCATGTTGCCAAAGACCATGCTCTGCACGTTGACGGCGGTGCCCCAGTCGTACGGGATGTCGTTCATGCGGCGATAGTAGTTGGCGCGCGGGTTGTCCCAGGAGCGGAAGACGGCCTTAATGGCCTCCATCAGCTGCACCTTCGGATCCTGCGGGAACTCGACGCCCTTCTTCTCCAGGTAAATCGCCTTGAACTTGGCGGCGACCTCCTTCATGTCCTCGGCGGTCAGGTCGGTATCGTACTTGGCGCCCTTCTGCTCCTTAATGTCGTCAAGCACGCGCTCAAAGTAGCTCTTGGGGATCTCCATCACGACGTCGGAGAACATCTGAATGAAGCGGCGGTAGGAATCGTAGGCGAAGCGCTCGTTGTTGGTCAGCTTCGCCAGGCCCTGCACCGCGATGTCGTTCAGGCCGAGGTTGAGGATGGTATCCATCATGCCCGGCATGGACGCGCGCGCGCCGGAGCGAACCGACACCAGGAACGGGTTTTCCATGTCGCCGAACTTCTTGCCGCAGATCTTTTCCGTTTCAGCCAGCGCAGCGTAAATCTGCTCGACGATGTCCTCGCCGATCACCTTGCCATCCTGATAGTAGCGGGTGCACGCCTCCGTGGAGACCGTGAAGCCCTGCGGCACCGGGAGACCAATCTTGGTCATCTCCGCAAGGTTCGCGCCCTTGCCGCCCAGCGTGTTGCGCATGGTGGCGTCGCCTTCCTTAAAAAGGTAAACGTACTTCGTCATGCTGCCATGTCCTCCTTCAAGCAATTCATCAT
>JBJEYK010000071.1:0-1876 GCA_051886775.1 Candidatus Ventricola sp.
CGGCAGGCCGTAGCGCAGGATGCAGATGATCAGCGAGGCGAGCACCGTGCCCAGGATGCTGCCCTTGCCGCCTGTGTTGAGCGTGCCGCCCAGCACGACGGCGGTGATGATGGCCAGCGTGTAGCCCGAGCCAAGGTTGTACTTGGCGGAGTTGACGTTGGCGGTGAGCAGCGTGCCGGCCAGCGCCGCGCTGACGGCGGAGAGCACGTAGGTGCTCATGATCACCGCGCGAGTGTTGATGCCGGAATACTCCGCCGCCTGCGGATTAACGCCGATGAGGAACAGGCGCTCACCGTACTTGGTGCGGTGCAGCAGCCAGACGCACAGCAGCACCAGCGCCAGATAGATCACGATCTGCGTGGGCACGCCAAGGATGTCGCCCTTGCCCAGGAAGCGGAAGCCGACGTACTGCCCCGCCTCATTCTTGGCCGGGAAGCCGCTGATGCCCTTGTACGCCGGTGTGGCGGACATGCCCGACACCAGCAGCGCCAGGCCCGAATACAGGAAGCTGCCGCCCAGCGTGACCACCATAGGCTGCACGCCGCAGTAGGCGATGAAGAAGCCCGAGAGCGCGCCGCACAGCGCCGCCACGACCGTGGCGATCACCACGGCCACCCAGATGTTCATCCCGGCATCGCTCCAGAGCACGCCGATGATGATGCTCGTAAGCCCGATGATCGAGGGCGCCTGGATGTCGATACCGCCGGTGATCATCACCAGCGTGACAAACAGCGAGATGATGCACACGCTGATGTAGTTGACGATGCTGTTCATGATCGACTGCGGCCTCAGGAACTTGGGATTGGCCGCGCCGAAGACCACAAACTCCAGCACCAGGAACACCAGCAGGAAGACCTCCCAGTGCTTGAAGACCTTTTTCAGAAGCGATTTCATGCCTTCGTGCCTCCTTCCGGCGCGTGCTGCGCTGTCCTGGACAGAAGGCGCTTTCTCCTGGCCATCTCAACGGAGCGGCGCTGCGCCAGCGCGTCCACGACGACGATCACGATCAGCATGATGCCGGTGATGGTGTTGTCGTAGGTGGAGGGCAGGCCGATGAAGACCAGCAGGCGGCTGATCGAGGACATGATCACGGCGCCGATCGCCGCGCCCACCATGTTGCCCAGGCCGCCGGAAAGCGAGATGCCGCCCAGCACGCAGGCCGCGATGGCGGTCATCTCGTAGCCGTTGCCGGCCACGGTCATGACCTGGCCGTACTTGGAGGCGAACACGAAGCCGCCCAGGCCCGCGAACAGGCCGCACAGCACATAGGCCAGGATCTTCGTGCCCAGCACAGAGATGCCGACCAGCCGCGCGCCGCCGGCGTTGTCGCCCACGGCGATGAAGTACTTGCCCTTGCGGGTGCGGGTCAGCACGATGTGCGCGATGGCCACCAGCGCGACGGCGAGCGCGTAATACACGGTGATGCC
Source organism: Candidatus Ventricola sp. (assembly GCA_051886775.1). Classification (GTDB taxonomy): domain Bacteria; phylum Bacillota; class Clostridia; order Christensenellales; family Aristaeellaceae; genus Ventricola. The sequence goes on from JBJEYK010000071.1 coordinate 1,428, forward strand.
CGCGAACAGGGTCTTGCTGCCGTAGCTGGAGATCGTGCCGCCGAAGTTCTCCACCGTGCGGCCGTCGGTCATGATGTAGATCATGCCGCGCACGACGCTGTTGGTGCCCAGCGTAAAGATGAGCGAGGGCACGCCGAAGAACGCGACGCCGACGCCGTTGACCAGCCCGATGAGCGCGCCCACCACGATGACCACGATGAGCATCGTGCTCACGCTGCCGCCCTGCTGGGCGATCAGGCCGGTCATCGCGGCGGTGAGGCCGAGCGTCGCGCCGATGGACACGTCAATCTCGCCCGTCATGATGACGAATGCGATGCCGACAGCCAGCAGCGTGTACATCGTCGCGGTGTTGAAGCAGCTGATGATGTTCGAGTAGTTGAGGAACGCGGGGTCTGCGATGCCGGTGATCAGGAATAGCAGGATCAGGAAGATCAGGCTGGACATCCACC
>JBJEYK010000072.1:0-8864 GCA_051886775.1 Candidatus Ventricola sp.
GGGGTCAATCGTACGTTTCTTTGTCATATGGATGCTCCTGACATGCATAATCTCTTTTTCCCGCGTCCGCGGGCGCGGGAGGCTCAAAACGAGAACATTTTAACCGTTTCATTGGGGTTTCGCAAGGGGAAATCCTGATGTTTTCACAATAATTCTGGATTTCGTCAAATGCTTATAAAAAATCCCGCGGCTTTAGGGGGATTCGCTAATGGGATTGTGAAGGCTTTTGCAAAAGTCCAAAACCCAGGAATTTGGGCGCCCATAAGGATGAGCTTATATCGCGTGAGAAGTTCTGCCTTTGCTTTACAGACGGGCGAAAATCGGTTACAATGACACCAGCAGACCAATACTCCGGGGAGGAACACAAGATGGAATTGCTCAAGCTGATGCGCAGCGTCTTTTCGCTGGATACGCTGATCTATCTGGCCATCGTCATCGTGCTGCTCGGCTCCATGGCGCGCTGCCTGCTGCCGCTCTCCGGCATGACGCGCAGGCTGCGCCGCGCCGCCCGCGTGATCATCACCGAGAACAAGCAAAATAAGGAAAAGAAATCCTGGAGCGACCTGCACTTCCTGGGCGACCGCATGCAGGCCACCTGGGCGGACTTTTTGCAGAACGCCGAGCTGCGCGACGCGCACGGAGAGTCCTGCGACGTGTCGCAGTATGTCAACGAGGACACGGTCATCTACGCCTTGGGTGGCACGCGCCTGGCGGAGATGACCCCGGGCATCCTCACCTCGCTGGGCATCCTGGGCACGTTCCTGGGCCTGGTGACGGGCCTGTCCGGCCTGAACCTGAACGCGGCGGACACCGGCGCGCTGCTTTCAGCGATGGAGAAGCTCATCGGCGGCATGTCCACGGCGTTCCTCACCTCGATTGCGGGCGTCGTCGCGTCCATCGCGTTCAACCTGATGAACAACCACTACACCGCCGGCTGCCAGAAGGCGATCGACCGCTTCTGCGAGGTGTTCAGCCTCTACGCGATGCCCAAGCCCGTCTCGCAGGAGTCCGCCATGCTGGCCCTGCAGCAGGAGCAGACGGCGTATATCCGCCAGGCCGTCGAGGAGCTGAGCCAGAAGCTGGCCGTGCAGATGGAGCAGAGCATTCTGCGCGCGATGCTGCCGGTGCAGCGCTCGATGGACAATTTCATCCTGGCCAGCACGCAGGCGCAGGTGGAGGGGGTCGACCGCATCGCGCAGGTGTTCGTCCAGCGGATGAACGTGGCGCTGGGCAGCGAGTTCGAGCACCTGCGCCAGGTGCTCGCGCAGTCGGGCGCGGAGCAGGTGAAGACCCAGCAGGAGATGGCCGCCGCGACGCAGGCGATTGCCCAGATGACGCAGGACGTGATCAACATGCACCAGCTCTCCCAGGGCGTGCTGGAGCACTTCCGCGACTATGTGACGGACATGGATGTCTCGCGCGCGAAGGTGGACGACACCAACCGCAGAACCGTCGAGCTGCTCGATGCAATGAGCAAGACCAGCGGCCAGCAGGCGATGTACCTGTCCAAGCTGCAGGACTATCAGGCGGCGCTGACGGCGAACGCTCAGCAGTACACCGCCTGGACGGATCAGTTCCTGCGCAGCGCGCAGGAGCAAAGCCGCCTTACCGCCAGGGAGATGGATCGCCTGGTGGAGGCGCTGCACGAGGCTGCGAAGGCGCTTGACGAGAGCGCAGAGCAGTTCGCAAAGCAGACGCAGGAGAGCATGGCCCGCACCACGGCCCTCTTCGACGAGCGCATGACCGGCGCGCTGCACCAGCTCAGCGGCACGCTGAACGACCTGCACGAGACGACGCGCGTCATGCCGCAGCTGCTCAGCCAGAGCCGCGAGCGCTATGCCGAGCAGGTGGATCAGTTCGTGACGGCGCTGGTGCGCCTGCAGAAGGCCATGGAAAAGGCCGGCAGCGCGGCGGAAAGCACGGCCCGCACGGGAAAGGAGTAAGCCATGCGCCCGGGAAAGAAAATGCGGCGCAGCGGCGACGGCGGCAGCTACTGGATCTCCTATTCCGACATGATGGCCGGCATGCTGTTCACCTTTGCGCTGATCCTGTTTATGGCGGTGTATCAGCTGGTGGACCTCCAGCAGAAGAAGACGATTGAGCTGGAGACCAAGGAGGCGCAGCTCTCCACCCAGCAGAGCCTGCTGATCGACCAGGAGGCCGAGCTGCGCGACAAGGAGCAGCTGCTGGCCACGACAACCCTCATGCTTCAGGAGCAGCAGACGGAGCTGGACGAAAACCGCGCCGCGCTCACAGCCGCGCAGGAAAGCCTGTCCCTGCAGCAGAGCAAGATCGAGGAGCAGGCGGCGCTGCTGGCCGCCCAGCAAACGCAGATCGACAAGCTGATCGGCCTGCGCTCGCGCATCATTGAGGAGCTTCGCGACGAGCTTCGCGGCGCGGGGCTGGACGCCGTGGTGGACAGGAAGACCGGCGCAATCGCCTTCACCGGCGCCGTGCTCTTTGACAGCGGCAAAAACGAGCTGAAGGACAGCGGCAAGCGGCTGCTCAACGCATTTATCCCCGTCTATGTCCGCACACTGATGAGCGAGGAAAACGAGGGCTATGTCGGCGAGATCATCATCGAGGGCCACACGGACACGGACGGCACCTATCTGAACAACCTGGCGCTGTCGCAGGCGCGCGCGCTGGCCGTGGCGACCTACTGCCTCGGCCCGGAGATGACCGGCCTGACCAGCCGCGAAAAGGAAGTCCTGCAGACGATCCTCACGGCGAACGGGCGCTCCTATGCCGATCCCGTCTACATGGCCGACGGCGTGACGGTGGACAAGGAGGCCTCGCGGCGTGTGGTGTTCAAGTTCCGCATGAAGGACGCGGAGATGATCGATCAGATGAGCGCGATCCTGGAAGGACAGGGGGAGGAATGAGATGAGCAAGGCGATCAGGATCCTCGCCATTGCCGCCCTGGTGGTGACCATAGCCGGCGCGGGGGCCGTGCTCTACGGGCTGAACACGCTGGTGCCGGCGGCGGAGCGGGTGACGGCGACTGCCATACCCGCGGCACAGGCGCAGCAGACGTTTGAGGACACGCTGGCGCAGGTGGCGCAGGGGACGTTTGCCGGGCACGTCTTTGCCCCGGCGGACGGCCTGTCGATGGAGGGGGCCTCCTTCGTAACGGTGAATCTGCGGCTGAAGAACAGGGGCTTTTTCCCGGCGGAGTGGATTGCTCTGAGCGTGATCCCGCGGGAGAACGCGCCGGCGGACGCGCGCGATGTGCTCCAGCTGGACAACTACGGAGCCAATGTGCTGGCGCCCGGCAGCCAGGGCGACATCAGCGCGACGGTGCTCACCACGATTGAACCGGAGCTGCTTGAGACGATGCCTCTGACGCTGGAGGTCAGCTGCTATGTGCTCGGCGCGAAGCGCTCTTTCCAGATCACCGCGCCATAGCGCACAGCAAAACTCGCGCAATTCTGTGAAGAATCCATCTTGCACAAAAATGGGTGCAAGCCTATAATGAAGCACGCCGTTTGATTTCGGCGTGTTTTTTCAGCTATATCAGGATACGACGGGCAAAGAAGCGGTTTTGGCCGCTTTGGTGAAAAATGAGGGCAGGGGGAAAAAGGCGTGAGAAGCATTCTGGGTGAACCGATTCCCGAGCAGGAAAAGCTCTTTTCGGGCGGCGACCTGCGCAGGCTGATTGTCCCGCTGGTGATCGACCAGATTCTGGTGCGCACGGTGGGCATGGCCGATACGATGATGATTTCCTCCGTGGGCGAGGCGGCGATCTCCGGCGTGTCGCTGGTGGACATGATCAACATGCTCATCAACGCCGTCTTCGCGGCCATTGCCACGGGCGGCGCGGTCATCGCCTCGCAGTATCTGGGTCACCGTGAGCGCGACAAGGCATGCGGCGCGTCGAGCCAGCTGATGCTGGTCACCGCCGCGACGGCGCTGGGCATCACCGGCATCACCCTCTGCCTGCGCAGGGGGATGCTCTCGCTGCTCTTTGGCAGCATCGAGCCGGATGTCATGCAGGCCGCGCTGACGTATCTGACGATCTCCGCGCTGAGCTTCCCGTTCCTGGCGATCTTCAACTCCTGCGCAGCGCTGTTCCGCGCGATGAACGATTCGCGCACGCCGACGCTCGTCTCGCTGGGCATGAACGTGATGAACCTCATCGGCAACGCGATCCTGATCTTCGGCTTTCGCATGGGCGTGGCGGGCGCCGCGCTCTCCACGATGCTCTCGCGCATGGCCGGCGCGCTGGTGATGCTCGTGCTCACCTGCGACAGGCGGCGCACGCTGTACATCACGCCGCGCCAGATCGCCAAGCCCAAGGCGCGGCTGATCGGCCAGATCCTGTACATCGGCATCCCCAGCGGCATTGAGAACGGCATTTTCGAGCTGGGGCGCATCGTCGTGGTGAGCATGATCTCCACCTTCGGCACGGTGCAGATTGCGGCCAACGCCGTGGCCAACAACCTCGACGGCCTGGGCGTGCTGGCGGGCGCGGCGATGAACCTGGCCATTCTCACCGTCGTGGGGCGCTGCGTCGGCGCGCACGACAACCGCCAGGTGAAGTACTTCACCCGCAAGCTGCTGCTGATCGAATACGGCATGATGGCCGTGGTCAACGTGGTGATTCTGGCGCTCCTGCCGTTGATTCTGAACCTGTACACGCTGTCCGCGCCCTCGCGTGAGCTGGCGACGCAGCTGATCTGGATCCACAACGGCTTTGCGATGCTGCTCTGGCCGCTGGCGCTGTCGCTGCCTAACGCGCTGCGCGCGGCGAACGATGTGAAGTTCACCATGTACACGTCGATCTCCTCGATGATCGGCTTCCGCATCGTGCTCAGCTACATCGTGGGCGTGAAAATGGGCTACGGCGCGCTGGGCGTGTGGTTTGCCATGCTGGTGGACTGGGTCTTCCGTGCAGCGATCTACGTCTGGCGGTTCGAGCAGGGAAAATGGAAGAACATGGCCCGGATCTGAGCGGATGGTTCCGCCCCCTTCGGGAAAGCCTGACAGCGCATGTCAGGCTTTTTGTGATGTAAAGCTTTCCGCACAGTGTCGTTCCCGGGCACGGGGCTTTATGCTTTACAGAGCTTCGCCGGTGATGCCGCCGGCAGCATGCCGGCCTTGATGGCGGCGTGACGCAGAGGATCAGCGGGGGGAGGGGATGCAGGTGGAAGCGCTGAGGGCGTACAGCGTCAGCCAGTGGGCGCTGCTGTTCTTTCTGTGCAGCTTTGCCGGCTGGTGCTGGGAGGTGGCGCTCTATGCCGTGCGCGAGCGGCGGTTTGTCAACCGCGGCTTTCTGTCGGGGCCGCTGCTGCCGATCTACGGCTTCGGCGCGGTGGGCATCCTGCTCGTGTGTCTGCCGGTGCGCACAAGCGTGCTTCGGGTGGCGCTGCGGGGGATGCTGGCGGCCTCCGCGCTGGAATACGCGACCGGCGCGGCGATGGAGGCGCTGTTCAGCGTCCGGTATTGGGATTACTCGGATCAGCCGCTGAACCTGAACGGGCACATCAGCCTGCTTGCCGCGCTGACCTGGGCGGCCTTCTCGGTGCTGCTGGTGCGCGGCGTGCAGCCGCTCGTGGATCCGCTGCTGCGCCGCGCCGCGCCGCTGCTCTCGGGCGTTGCGGCGACAGCGCTGGGCGTCTTTGCACTGCTGGATGCGTCGTCCTCCGTTCGCCGCGCGCTGGAGCTGCGCGCGCTGCTGACTGCGCAGGACGAAATTGGCGCGGAGGACCGGCGCGTGCAGCGGGTGCGGCGGATGCTGCGGCGCAATCCGGGCGCGGTCTCCCGCCGCCATGGCGAGGCGCTGGAGCGGATGAAAACGGTCACGCACGCGCGCGGACGGCGGGCATAATGTGGAATCGTGAGGGAGCCTTCCCTCAACGACGACCTGCCCAAGGAGGCGTGCAAAGTGAGCTTCTATTCGTACAAGAACGCGAACTCCACACACTGTCCGTGCAGCATGAACGCCAACGAGGTGATGAACGGACTGAACGAAAAGGTGTGTATCCAGGTACAGAGGGTGTATGATTCCTGCCTGTTTCAGGAGCAGCTCAGCGAGCAGCGCGTGACACTGGTGAGCTACGGGCTGGTGCCCGGCTGCGGCTGCGGGGATCAAAACGACGGCTGCAACCAGCCCACGATGCCCATCACCTTCGAGAGCTGCCGCTCGACCACGACTGAGGGCACCATCCGCAACCTGTCGGTGGAACGCCTGTGCGACCGGCCCTGCTTCGCCCGCGTGCGCGGCCAGGTGGATGTCCCGATCGACATCCTGTTCACCGACGCCAATTGCCGCGAGTACATCGGCCGCGGCGTCGTGACGGTCGATCGCGACGTGCTGCTCTCCATCCCGGATGAGTCCATCGTGCCCTACACCATCGAGGCGATGGTCTCCGCGATCTGCGTGTCCGGTACATATGTCGGCAACAACGTGTTCGAGCTGGAGATCTGCGTGACCGTCCTGCTCAAGGTGCTGGCCAAGGTGGAAATCCTGGTGCCGAGCTATGGCTTCTGCGAGGTGCCGCCGTGCGAGGAGTTTGCCGACTCTGTGTGCGACGAATCACACACACGATGATACCGTAAAGCGGATTATTCAGGAATACAAGGGAAAACTGTGAGGGACAGGTGCGCGGCACCGCTTTGGTTGCGGTAGCTGCGCTCTGTTTTTTGATACTCGACGCGGGCGATGACGGACTTGAGCAGTTGATTGCGCTCGGGAGGCGTGAGCGACGTGTCGTAGAGATCGAGCACGCGGCGGATTTGAGGAAGCTGCATGCGGATGGCTTCCTCGGAGGTGATGGGCGGGTGCTTCTCCAGATCGGCAAGGTGCGCTTCGGCGTCGGAAATCTCCGCGTCCTTAGCGGTTCGTCGGGCGACGAAGGTGGCTGTGTCGTAGGTTCCTTCCTCGTATGCATCGAAGATGCGCTGACGCTGCGTACGGAGGCGGGAGAGGCTTTCTCGCGCTGCTGCTAGGACTTCGCTGCGTGCGTCGTCCTGGTGGTTGATGCCTTCATCGGATTGCGGGGAAAGCGACCACTCCATGATGGTGGATAGAATGGTTTCCTCGACGATGGAGATGGACGTGGCGACGGTCGGGCAGCCCTTTGTCGTGCAGCGGAGCATATCGTAGCGGCTGCCGCGCGAATTGCCGTTGTCCTTGCGCACCATCGACTTGCCGCAGACGGCGCAATAGACCAGACCGACCAGCGGATTGCGCAGGGGAGCGGAGGTGTGGCAGCGCGTGAGATCATGCGAACGCCTGGTATGCTGCGCGGCCTCCCACAGCGCGGGATCGATGAGCGGCGGGTGCTTGCCCTTTACGAGGATGGGCGTATCGCACTTCTCGCGGCGGACGGAGAGCTGGCCATCGACCATGCGGGTGACAGACGTCCTGTCGTTCCAGCGCACCATGCCGGCATAGACGGGATTGGAGGCAAGCACGCGCACGCCGTCGGCAGACCACAGGTTGCCACGATTGGTGCGGCTGCCGAGGGCGTTGAGGCGGTCGGCGATCTTCGCGCCGCCGGACTTGTCCACGGCGTACATATCGAAGATCATGCGGACGAAGCGAGCTTGATCCTCGTCGATCTCCAGCGTCCATCCCTTGCCGCGGGTGATTTTGACCTTGCGATAGCCGTATGGCGCGGGGGACTGCCACAAACCCTCCTGCGCGGAGGCCAGACGCCCGCGCTGCAGGCGACGCTTGGTATACTTATACTCCCGGCGGGCACCCATCATCTCGTTGGTGATGATATCCTCGTCCCAATCCTCGGAGAGGTCGTAGGTGTGCTCCGGCGTGATGATCTTGGTGCCGCTGAACTTGAACGTGTTGAGGATGCGCCCCTGATCCATGAGGTCGCCGCGGGTGATACGGGCAATCTCCACATCCAGCACGCCGTCGTACAGGCCGCGCGAGACATCGGAGAGCAGACGCTGCATCTCCGGGCGGTCTGATAGCTTATCGCCGGACTTGATCTCGCAATACTCGGCGACCACGTCCAGATGCAGACGATCTGCCAGGTCGCGCAGGCGCTTGCGGTGCCGGGAAAGGGATTCGCCCTCACCGCGCGCCTCGGCCTCCAGATCGGCGCGGGACTTGCGCAGGTGGATGGCGTAGGGCATGGCGTTCACCTCCTGATTCGTCGTGTTAAGTCGTATCATATCGATTCAAAAATGAATCCTATAATCAATTGCTATTCGCTTAAAATCGTGATCATTCTGTGTGATTCAGAGAATGTGGCCGTGTACTTCCATCCATCCTTGACATCAGAATATGGTCTTCCTCGCATATATGCTTCAATGGAGTAATCCTTTACTACTTTTTGTGCGGTTTCTACGTCGATTCCAGTAACAGACGATGCAAACAAAGAGAAGACGGCGTCCTCACTGGACATGTATTCGCCCAATGTATCTATACCAAACTGGAGCGAACCATCTGAATAAACGTTAAAATACAGCCTAAATGGTTTCCCACTGTACTGCAATTCATAGTAAACCTGGTAAGAGAGTTTTCCATCACCTATATGTTCATCGTATGGATGGGTAGTATCGAAGAATATCCCGCTCCTGGCGCATGAATAGAAGAAAGACGTGATCACATCCCTTCCGATTTCGACCAATTCATCAGTTCTGCTTGCTTTTTTGATCATAGATCTGATAGCATTCTCACTCTCACAATCCTGATCGGCCATGGATATAGCGGAGCATACAGTCAGGAGTGTGAACAGACAAAGCATAATAGAAAGTCGACGTTTCATAGCCGTTCCCCGCTTTCTTGTATGTGTGCAATGCAGTTCTAGGAAATGAACCATCCAGGGTTGTTGTTGAACGTCTTTGTCTTTTTGACCTGGAGCAGGTGCATGCGGTGCCGGACAAGGGATTCGCCC
>JBJEYK010000073.1:0-1869 GCA_051886775.1 Candidatus Ventricola sp.
GCGGTAGGGCGCCTCGATGAAGCCGTATTCGTTGATGCGCGCGTAGGTCGCCAGCGAGCCGATCAGGCCGATGTTCGGGCCTTCAGGCGTCTCGATCGGGCAGATACGCGCATAGTGGGAGTAGTGCACGTCGCGCACCTCGAAGGAGGCGCGGTCGCGGTTGAGGCCGCCCGGGCCCAGGGCGGACAGGCGGCGCTTGTGGGTCAATTCCGCCAGGGGGTTGGGCTGATCCATGAACTGGGACAGCTGGGAGGAGCCGAAGAACTCCTTGATCGCCGCGGAGACCGGGCGGATGTTGATGAGCTCCTGCGGCTTGACCTCCGCCTGATTCTGCACGCTCATGCGCTCGCGCACGACGCGCTCCAGGCGGGCCAGGCCGATGCGGATCTGGTTCTGCAGCAGCTCGCCCACGGAGCGCAGGCGGCGGTTGCCCAAGTGATCGATATCGTCGGTGGTGCCCACGCCGTAGGGCAGGTTCAGCAGATAGCTGATGGACGCCACGATGTCGTCGATGAGGATGTGCTTGGGCATCAGGGCCGCGCGGTTCTCCTCCAGCAGGCGGCAGGTGGCCTGCTCGTCCATGCCCTCCTGCTTCGCCGTCTCCAGCAGCTGCTTGAGGGTGGGCAGGTGCACCATCTCGTTGATGCCGGCCAGCTCAATGGCCTCGGGGCTGATCCACTCGGCGGCGTCGACGAAGTTGTTGCCGATGACGCGGACGACGCGGTCCTCCAGGCGCAGGCGGACGTCGTTGACGCCGGCGTCCTGAATGCGCTTGGCCAGCGGATCGGTCTTCGCCGCGGGGATGCGCTCGCCGGCAGCGATGATCACCTCGCCCGTGCGCGGGTCGACGATGTCCTCGTCCACCACATGGCCGCGCAGGCGGCTGGCGATGGCCAGCTTCTTATTATATTTATAGCGGCCCACGCGCATCATGTCGTAGCGCTTGGGATCGAAGAAGGTGGCGCGCAGCAGCTTGTCGGCGGAATCCACCGTGCCGACCTCGCCCGGGCGCAGGCGGCGGTAGATCTCCATCAGGCCGCTCTCCACGCTCTTGACCTCCGCGCCGGTGCGGGTGCGGCGGGTGCCGTCATCGCCGCCGTCACGGGCCATGGTGGCGTCGAGCTTTTCGTCGTGGCCCAGCAGCTCATAGATCTGCTCGTCGGTGCCGTAGCCCAGGGCGCGCAGCAGGCTTGTGACCGGCAGCTTGCGCGCGCGGTCCACGCGCACCCAGATCACGTCGTTGGAGTCGATTTCGTACTCCAGCCAGGCGCCGCGGCTGGGGATCACCTGGGTGTCGAACAGATGCTTGCCGGCCTTGTCGATGCTCTCACGGTAATACACGCCCGGGGAACGCACAAGCTGGCTGACGATCACGCGCTCGCCGCCATTGATGATAAAGGTGCCGTTGTCCGTCATCAGCGGGAAATCGCCCATGAAGACCTCGGACTCCTTGACCTCGCCGGTCTCGTTGTTGGTCAGGCGCACAAGCACGCGCAGTGCGGTGGCGTAGGTCATATCGCGCTCACGGCATTCGGCGAGCGAATACTTTGGCGTCTTGTCCAGCGAGTAATCGACAAACTCCAGCTTCAGGTTGCCGTTAAAATCGTAGATCGGAGAAACGTCGCTGAGCACCTCCCGAAGGTCCTCTTTCAGGAAGCGCTCGTACGAATTCTTCTGCACCTCGATCAGGTCGGGCATTTCCACAACTTCGTTGATGCTGGCAAAGCTCTTGCGGACTCTGCCCTTTCCCATCTGCACGTCATGAACCCCGACGTACTTCATGATCTCAGCTTCCTCGCGCGCGTCGCGGACGTTAACCATGAATGCCATCACCCCTAACTTGTTAAGCACTGCAAAGGACGTATGCCA
>JBJEYK010000074.1:0-1866 GCA_051886775.1 Candidatus Ventricola sp.
GGAAAGGAAGTTTGTGAATATTGAAGGGTATGGATTTCTGTTCAGCAGGGCTTCCATAGTAAGCTAAAGCATCCTTTACATGACAAGCTGCATACGTTTACCGCCAGCCCTTGAGCTGGCGGCATGTTTTATGGCATCGCGTCATAGCCGGGAATATGCGGATCCCGGCCAACACGCGTGTTGTCCTGCCCGCGGCTCTGCAGCTCGGCGACGGGATGCGGCGCGGTCTCGAAGCGATAGTCCTTTCCCGCGCGGCGGATTGCCTGGGCGACGGCCATGTGGCTGGCGGCCTGGTCGGTCTGCGGGTGCATCAGCTGCTGATAGGCAAAGAACGGGTCGGCCTGCTCCAGCGACTGCACGGGCACGGGGCTTGCGTCCTTGTAGGTCATCTGCACGCTGAGCAGCGCGGCGCGGACATACGGGATGTTCGATTCCAGGCGGATCGGCGCGGGGAAGGCGGGGTCGGGGATGACCTGCTGCCAGGGCTTGCCCTCCAGCTGCTCAAGCAGCTGCGCGGCCCTGTGCAGGTGCGCGATTTCCTGCTCCAGATGGCGCGCCCAGATGGAGCGGATGGCGTCGTCGCCCTCCGTCTGCTGGCACGACCAGTAGAGGTAGCACTCGACGTATTCGTGCATCAACAGGCATTCCAGCCAGGTTGCGCCCGCGTCCATCAGCGCCTCGTACTGCGAGACGTGCTGCTCCTCGATCAGGGCGATCTCCTGATACAGCCTGCGGCCCAGATCGTTTGGCGCAAAGCCGGTCACGTTCATGTAGTAGTTCATGGTCTGCTGCTCTGCGGCGGTGATGATCATGGCGGCCATGCGGTCGAACAGCGGCGCGCCCGCGTCCAGCGGCCTGGGCAGGCCGTCCCGGGGGAAGCGGTGCTCGCTGATCGTCGGGCGGCCCGGCATGATCTCGGTGTAGTGGCCGACCAGACGCTCGGCGTGCTCGCCGGTGATCATCTCCATCAGGTTCGCATAGCGGTAGAGGTGATCGAAGTCCTCCAGCAGTGCGAAGTCCAGCGCGTGCCGGACGTGCGGCGCCTGCACGCGCTGCGCCAGGTGCGCCGTCAGATCGACGGCCAGCTGCTCGTAGCCGATGGTGTGCGAAAGAATGCTCTCGGAGATCGGCTTGAGGTTAGAAAGGCGCTTTTGCTGCTGCTGCTCGGTGCGCCGGGCCATGGCCAGCTCACGGCGAAGACGCTGATCCGGGCAGTGGCGCGCCATCTGGTGGGAAAACTTCACGGCCTCGTATTCCGTGCCGTTCATCAGGATGATGCGGCACTTGGTGTAGGGATCGACCTCTAGCGGGTGATAGGGCGTGGGATAGAGGTCGTCAAAGCTTGTGAAGGTGTCGGCGAGGGACACGGGCTTTTGGTCAAAGGGATTCATCACATCACACTCCTCGCGCATAGCCTATCCACGGGTATATGCGGATATGCGGCGCAGCCGGCACAAAATAGGGCAAAGACAGTCAATTGGGACGGGTATAATGGATTAATCCCTGGAACTTGTATGAAACGCGGAAATAGCATATAATGGTAGGCGCAATGGATTCCGATTGCGGGGATCGATGGAAACGGAGGAAAAAACATGACGCAGATCTTAGGAAATTTCGCCGGCCTGACCTGGCAGATGGCGGTGATGTGGGTGATCGGCGGGGCAATGATCTACCTGGCCATCAAAAAGGAAATGGAGCCGACGCTGCTGCTGCCGATGGGCTTTGGCTGTATCCTGTGCAACATCCCGAACTCCGGCATGGTGCACACGCTGAACGTCCTGTTCCAGGCTGGCGTGGACAACGAGCTGTTTCCGCTGCTGCTGTTCATCGGCATCGGCGCGATGATCGACTTCGGCCCGCTGCTGG
>JBJEYK010000075.1:0-8766 GCA_051886775.1 Candidatus Ventricola sp.
GCGCGGCCATCATGACCGGCACGACGATGGAGATGGAGTTCGTCAAGGGCTGCTCGAACATCCTGCCCAACACCGTGATGGAGGAAACGCTCGTGGAGAGCATGCACGCCGTCGGCGCGCCGCAGTATGACGAGGACGAGCTGGCGCTGGCGCAGTCCCTGCACGACGCCCTCGAATCCCCGGAAAAAACGCTTGCCAAGATCAGCCGCTTCTGCTCCGCCGACGTGCGCAGCGAGGTGCTGTCCCACCAGGGGGAACCGATTTACACCTTCATCGCGCCCCACACGCCGACCGACACGCCGCTGATCACCGTCTCCACCGACGCGGGCGACGCCAGCTGGTGCGCGCCCACCAGCCAGATTTCCGCCGCTGCCTGGGCCGCAGACACCCCCGCCCACACCTGGCAGGCCGTCGCCATCGGCACAAGCAGCATCGCCCACAAGGCCATGGGCTTTGCCGCCAAGTCCATCGGCCTGACCGGCGCGCGCCTGATGGCGGACAGCGCGCTGCTCGGGCGCGCTCAGGCGGAATTCGCCCGGCGCACAGCAGCCACGCCCTATGTCTGCCCGATTCCCAAGGACGTCGCACCGCAATTCTGAGCGAACTGCCACAGAAAGCGCTTTGCATTTTTATACATCCGCTATTGAATATTTATTCATTTTTATGGTATAATCTGGAGACACGCCCGCTCCGCGGGCCATCATCCAGGAAGGAAGGAATTCCCATGCCCAAGGATCAGATCATCGACAACAGCGACATGAGCTTTATCAACAAGGCCAATATTCTCATCGAGGCCCTGCCCTACATCCAGCGCCTGTGGGGCAAGACCATCGTCATCAAATACGGCGGCAACGCCATGAAGAACGACGACCTCACCCGCAAGATCCTCGAGGACGTGACGCTGCTCAAATACGTGGGCATCAACCCCATCCTCGTGCACGGCGGCGGCCCGGAGATCAACGCCATGCTGGGCCGCGTCGGCGTGCAGAGCAGCTTCCACAACGGCCTGCGCATCACCGACGACGCGACGATGGAAATCGTGCAGATGGTGCTGGCTGGCAAGCTCAACAAGAATATCGCCGCGTCCATCGGCCAGCTGGGCGGCAAGGCCATCGGCCTGTGCGGCAAGGACGCCGACCTCATCCGCGTCAAAAAGAAGCCGCCGCTGCCCGACGGCGTCGACCTGGGCCACGTGGGCGACATCGTGTCGATCAACACCCGGCTGCTCAACGCCCTGTGCCAGGACGAGTACATCCCCGTGATCTCCTCCATCGGCACGGATGAAAACGGCCAGAGCTACAACATCAACGCCGACACCGCTGCCGCCGCCGTCGCCACCGCGCTCAAGGCTGAAAAGCTGATCTTCCTCACGGATATCGACGGTGTGCGCGCTAATCCCGACGATCCGACCTCGCTCTATCCAATCCTGACGGTCGAGCGGGCACGCGCGCTCATCGCCGAGGGCGTGATCACCGGCGGCATGATCCCCAAGGTCAATTCCTGCGTGGACGCCATCGAAAAGGGCGTGCGCCGCGTGCACATTCTCAACGGCACAATCCCCCACCCGATCATCCTGGAGATCTTCACCGACCGGGGCATCGGCACCATGTTCGAAAATCCCAGCAAGAAGGAGGGCTGAGCGATGGCCAAGCCTAAGATTTACATCGACGGCCAGGAGGGCACCACCGGGCTGCGTATCTTCGAGCGCTTCGCGGGCCGCGACGACATCGACATCCTCACCATCGATCCCGCGCTGCGCAAGGATCCCGCGGAGCGCAAGCGCCTGATCAACGCGTCGGACATCACCTTCCTCTGTCTGCCGGACGCCGCCGCCAAGGAGGCCGTCTCGCTGGCGGATAACGACCATGTGCGCATCATCGACGCCTCCACCGCGCACCGCACGGATCCCGACTGGGTGTACGGCTTCCCGGAGCTGTCCGCCGCACGCCGGGCAGCCATCGCCACGGGCAAGCGCATCGCCAACCCCGGCTGCCACGCGACAGGCTTCATCTCCCTGGTCTATCCGCTGGTCTGCGCAGGCATCCTGCCGGATGACGCGCAGGTCACCTGCTTCTCGCTGACCGGATACAGCGGCGGTGGCAAGAAGATGATCGCGCAGTACGAAAGCCAGGAGCGCGACGCAGCGCTGGATTCCCCCAGGCTCTACGGCCTGACCCATCAGCACAAGCACCTGCCCGAGATGCAGAAGGTCTGCGGCCTTGCCAGGGCGCCGCTGTTCACGCCCATCGTGGCGGACTACTACGCCGGCATGCTGGTCAGCGTGCCGCTGGCGGCGGATCAGCTGGCCAATGGCACGACGCTCGCGCGGCTGCATGAATGCTATCAGGACGCCTACGCCGGGCAGCGGATGATCCGTGTCCTGCCGCCGAGCGTGCAGGCCGACGTCGGCGGCTTCCTCGCCGCCAACGGCTGCGCCGGCTGGGACGGGCTGGAGATCGCCGTCGTCGGCAACGACGAGCGCATGATGGTCTGCGCCCGGTTCGACAACCTGGGCAAGGGCGCGTCCGGCGCGGCGGTGCAGTCGATGAACATCATGCTCGGCTGCGACGAGGCCAAGGGCCTGAACCTGTGACAAGCGAGGTAACTTCCATGAATCTCTCCGAAATCAAGGCGCTGGACAGCCAGTACTTCCTGCCGGTGTTTGGCGAGCGCACGCCGGTGTGCTTTGTGCGCGGCGAGGGCGCGACGCTCTACGACCAGGATGGTCGGGCCTACACCGATCTGTTTGCCGGCATCGCGGTCAACGTGCTGGGCTACAACCACCCCGCCATCACCGGCGCGCTTGTCGCCCAGGCGCAATCCGGCGTGCTGCACACCTCCAACCTGTATTACGTTCAGCCCCAGGCGGAGCTGGCGGCGCTGCTGTGCAGGCACACGTTCGCCGACCGCGTCTTCTTCTCCAACTCCGGCGCGGAGGCCAACGAGGGCGCGATGAAGCTGGCCTGCAAATACTTCTACGCGCAGGGCATCGACCGCTACAAGATCGTCTCGACCAACCACTCCTTCCATGGCCGCACGCTGGCCACCGTCGCGGCAACCGGACACGACTACTACCAGGCGCCGTTCCGCCCGCTGCTGCCCCAGGGCATCTCGCAGGTGGATTACAACGACATCGACGCGCTGCGCGCGGCAATCGACGAGCACACCGCCGCCGTGCTGCTCGAGCCGGTGCAGGGCGAGGGCGGCGTCACGCCCGCCGACCCCGAATACCTGCGCGCCGT
The DNA here is from genome assembly GCA_051886775.1 of Candidatus Ventricola sp. Taxonomy (GTDB): domain Bacteria; phylum Bacillota; class Clostridia; order Christensenellales; family Aristaeellaceae; genus Ventricola. Next base: position 3,243 of record JBJEYK010000075.1, read on the forward strand.
GCGCGCGCTGTGCGACGAGCAGGGCATCCTGCTGATCCTCGACGAGGTACAGACCGGCGTATGCCGCACCGGCTCACTCTACTGCTACGAGCAGTACGGCGTCGTGCCGGACATCATGACCAGCGCCAAGGGGCTGGGCTGCGGCTTCCCCATCGGCGCGATCCTCGCCAGCGAGAAGGTGGCCTCGAAGCTCTCCCGCGGCGATCACGGCTCCACCTTCGGCGGCAACACGCTGGCCTGCGCCGTGTCGCTCAGCGCCATGCGCACCATGATCGACCACGACTTCTCCGCCATTGCCCGCGAAAAGGGCGCGTTCCTGATGGATGCCCTGCGCGCCATCCGCAGCGACAAGGTGCTTGAGGTGCGCGGCATGGGGCTGCTCATCGGCATCCAGCTTCCAGACAGCGTCCCCGCCGGGGAAATCACGCGCCGGATGCTCGAAAAGGGCTTCGTCGTGGGCACCGCCGCCGGCAACGTGCTGCGCATCGCGCCGCCGCTGGTCATCAGCAAGGACGAGCTGCGCGCGTTTGTCGACGCGCTCACACAGGTGCTGGCCCAGTAAAACCACCGGCAAAGCCGGCGGATTGCATAGGAGCTATATGCCTGCGATCCGTGATCGCTATTCGCGTATTGAACGCTGACCATCTTCCCCTGACACAGGCTGGCCGCCCTCATCGGGCGGCTCTTTTACGCATAAAAAACCTGCTCCTTCCATCGTGCTTGCACAATAGACGAAGGAGCAGGCCTTTTGTTCCAGGCTATACGGAAGATGTGTCGCGTTCGGCGGCTCAGTCCGCCTGCGCAGGCTCCGGCGCCGCGTCCGGCTCACCGTCGGTGAATTCCAGGTTTGAGAAAATCCTCTGCATGCGCTCGTTGGGATAGTGCTCGTCGAAGTATGCCTCCACGGCATTGCTCGGCTCCGCGCCCTTTCGGCGCTCCGTCCAGCGCAGCACGCTGATGCCGGTCATCAGCGAATTGAAGACCATGAACACCGCCAGCGCAATCGTCAGCGGCTTGCCCACGCGGTTGGGAATACGCAGGATGATCTTGGCCATGCGCGGGTACAGCTCCTTGATCCAGAACACCCCCAGCACGCCCCAGTAAATGGAGTACAGCAGGCAGATGCGCCCGTTCAGATTGAACGGCTGGTTGGAATAATCCCAGGACACCGAGCCGAAGACCATCTCCTGGAAGAACGAGCAGGCATATTCCACCGCGCTGCCAATCAGCGCGCCCCCCAGGAACGAGAGCAGGCGCGTCCTGTTGCGGAACTGGTACAGCGCCCACGTCAGCGCCCACGCGCCGATGCCGTAGACCAGGTTAAATGGGCCGTAGATCAGGCCAACGCGCGGCTCAATTTGCCCGTAGCGGATGAACGCCCACAGGCGCTCCACGATTACGCCGACAAAGCAGCCGATGAAAAAGACCCAGAAGAGCTTGTAAAACGACTTGCCCTGCGCGAAATGGCGCAGACGGCGCTCCGCGGAGTCGATCTGTGCGTTCGTCGGCGCGGGCGGCAGGATGTGAAAGCGCTTGTTGTTCAGGCGCTCGATCTCCTTGAAGCGCGTCTCCACCTCGTCCACTAGGACGGACTCCTCCGTCATGTAGCCCAGCATCTGCTCGCGCTCGAGCTTCAGCTCCGCGATCAGCGAGCGCGTCTGCTCACACACGCGCTGATGGTCGTCCTGCGAGAGTTCCCCCGTCTCCAGCGCGTCGAGCAGGCGATAGAGCTCCTTCCTTCGGATTTCGGCCTGACGATAGTTGTCCTGCATGGTTTGCAGAGCTTCCTTCTTCACTGTGTTTCCCTCCGATTTCGTCATAGGCTGATGGGTAACGGACATATATTCGCGCAAAACAGCCGTTTTCCTTCAAGCCGGGCGGGATTGTGTCTCCCGGCGCACGCTTTCCCGCGATTCCAGCCGTCAGGCGCTGATCAGTCCGCCTCGCCTAAAAAGGCCTCAATCGCACCGCAGGCCTGCGCAAGAGGATCGCCCGCCATGTCCAGCCACACAATCGTCTTGTCGCGGCGGAACCAGGTCATCTGCCGCTTGGCAAACTGCTTGATAGCGATGGCCAGCAGGCGCAGCATTTCGTCCCGGTCGGGGATTTCGCCGGTCAGGTGCTGCGTGATGAAGCGATACTCCAGCCCCAGGCCCAGGAGGAATTCCTTCGTCGCGCCCTCGTCCATCAGGCGCTGCACCTCGTCGATCATCCCCTGCCGCACGCGCATGTCGAGCCGCTCGTCGATGCGCTGTGCCAGCACGTCGCGCGGCCAGCTCACGCCCAGGCGCAGGCTCTTGTAGCGCGGCTGCTTGCCCGGCATGGCGTCGTCGCCGTCGTGGATGCGCTCCAGCATGCGCATGACGCGGTTGCGGTTATTGCGCTCCACCTGCACATCGGGCCGCAGGCTGACGAGCATCGCGTAGAGCTGCGGCGTGGCCAGCTTCTCCAGCTCGGCGCGATAGCAAAGATCCGGCTCCTTGTCGGAGAGCAGATAGCCGTCCAGCACGGAGTCGACATACAGCCCCGTGCCGCCCACGATCATCGGCAGATGCCCCCGACCGCGAATCTCCTCGATGATCCGGTAGCTCATCCGCTGGAAATCCGCCATGGAGAAGAATTCATTCGGCTCGCGGATGTCGATCATGTGATGCGGCACGCCCTGCGTCTCCTCCGGGGTGATCTTACCGCTGCCCAGGTCAAGCCCGCGGAACACCTGCCGGGAATCCGCCGAGATGATCTCCCCGCCAAAGCGCCGCGCCAGCGCCACGCCCAGCGCGCTCTTGCCGGAGGCATTGGTGCCCACCACGGCGACGATCTTCGGTAAACTGCTCATATCCGTTTCTCCCACTCTTCCTTGCGGTATATGGCAATTATACCATACGCCTGCCGCGGCGGCAAGCCGAAGCGCAAAAGGAAGCCGTCGGGCGCTTTGAAGCCCCGGCGGCCTGCATGCTATTTTCCGGAACGCGCTTCCTCGATCTGCCTGCGGATCGTCAGCATCTGCTGATCCGTCTTGCTGACGGTCAGGGCGCACTGCTGAAGCTGGCGGGCGATCTCCAGCGCGTGATCCTCGGGAATGTCCTTCTTATAGCGCAGCTTGTGCTCCAGGCTGGCCCAGAAGTCCATCGCGATGGTGCGCAGCTGCACCTCCACGCGCATGAAACGCTTCTCCTTGGACAGGAAGATCGGCACCTCCACGATCATGTGCAGGCTGCGGTAGCCGCTCTCCTTGGGGTTTTTGATGTAATCCTTCACGCGCAGGACGTAGATATCGTCCTGCAGGGCGAGCATGTCCGCCAGCTTGTAGATATCGTCCACAAACGAGCAGATCACGCGCACGCCCGCAACGTCGGACAGCTCCTTCTCGATCGACTCGACGGTGACGGGCTTGCCGATGCGGTTCATCTTCTCGATGATGCTCTTAGGGGCCTTCAGGCGGGTCTTGATGGATTCGATCGGGTTACGGTCGAACTTGCCGTTGAACTCGATGCTCAGCACCTTGAACTTGGTCTCGATCTCCAGCATAGCGCTGGCGTAGTAGCTCATCAGGCGCATGTATTCCTTGCCGTGGCCGCGCAGCTCCTCGAGCACATCGTCGCCAAACAGGCCCGGCACATAGGAGAATTCCCGTTTTTCTTCGTGCATGACAGCTTCCTCCCCTGCGGGTTTTTGCTGATTCTATTGTACACGCTTCCCGGAAAAATGTCAAATTCTCCAGTTTGACCTGTCGTGTTTTGTGCTTTATGGCAGAATGCGCAGCGCGTCCACGTCCCTGCCCACGCAGGAAGCCGCGCAGGGCTGCGAAAACACCCTTCGCATCACGCGCTCCACGTCCGCCTGGGTGACGGCCTCGATCCTGCGGACGACCTCCGTCGGATCCACCGCGATCCCGCGCAGCAGCTTGCTGCGCCCAATGGAGGACATGCGCGACGAGCTGCTCTCCAGCCCCAGCACATACGACACCTTGAGCTGCTCCTTGGCCATGGCGAATTCCTCGTCCGTCACGCCGCCGTCCATCAGCGCGCGGATCTGCGCGTGCAGCGCGTCGGCCACGGGCTGCGCCAGCTCCGGCGAGGTGCCGGCGTAGATGGTCAGCGTGCCGCAGTTGGGATAGGCGGACGGATAGCTGTACACCGAGTACGCCGCGCCCATCTCCTCGCGGATGTGCTGGAACAGGCGCGAGGACATGCCGCCGCCAAAAAGGTTGTTGAGCACTGTCAGCGCATACAGCTCGTCGTCGTCCTGCGCAACGCCCGGATAGGCCAGGCACAGGTGCACCTGCTCGATGTCCTTTTTGCGGCGGATGACACGGCCTGCGCAGCCGTCGGCCGGCGCGGGCATATGCGTCTCGCCCTGCGCCTGCCACGATCCCAGATAGCGCTCAGCCAGAGCGCGCAGCTCGTCCATGTCAAACTGGCCGGCGACGGCCAGCACGGTGTTGTCCGGGCGATAGTGCTTTTTGCGGAAGGCGATGAGCGCCTCGCGCGTGACCGACGCAATCTGCGCCTGCGTGCCCAGGATGGGACGCGCCAGCGGATGGCCGCCAAAATACGCCTCGGCCAGCAGGTCGTACACGAGATCCTCCGGCGTGTCCTCGCACATGGCGATCTCCTCCAGGATGACGCCGCGCTCCTTCTCAACCTCCGCCTCGTCCATCTGGGCGTGCAGCAGCAGGTCGCTGAGCAGTGCCGTCGCGCGCTCCAGGTGCTCGGCAATCACCTTGGCATAGTAGCAGGTGCATTCCTTCGACGTGAAGGCGTTGACCTGGCCGCCGATGGCGTCCATCTCCACCGCAATCTCGCGGGTCGTCCGGTTTTCGGTGCTCTTGAAGAGCATGTGCTCCACAAAGTGGGACAGGCCGTTCTCCGCCTCCGTCTCGTACATGGAGCCTGCGCCAATCCACAGGCCGACGCTGACCGACGGGAAGTGCGGGATGACCTCCGCCACCACGCGCAGTCCGTTATCCAGCACAAACTCCTCGCACATGCGGCTCAATCCTCCGTTCATGATTTCTCCTATTCTCTGCTGAATTTTTGCTTTCTATGCCGCCTTATGCCTCCATAGCAAAATCGGGCCGGCGGCAGGCACGCAGCCCGCAGCCGACCCGAGAATCGATGAGCGCTTAGCGGCGGTTCGCATCGCGGCGCGGCGGGCGCTGGCCCGGGGCGCTGCGGCGCGGCATATCGGTGTTGTCGTACTCGATATCGTTGCGCACGAGGTTGATGCGGCCCTGAGAGTCGATCTCGGCCACCTTGACCTCCAGCTCGTCGCCGATCTTGACGACATCCTCGCACTTCTCCACGCGGCCCTTGGCCAGCTTGGAGATGTGCACCATGCCGTCCTTGCCCGGGAGCAGCTCGACGAACACGCCGAAGTTCATCATCCTGACGACCTTGCCGGTGTAGACCTCGCCGACCTCGACATCCTTGGCGATGCCCTCGATGATGCGGCGCGCCTTGGCGGCGGCGGCCTCATCCGGCGTGGCGATGTACACGCTGCCGTCGTCCTCGATGTCGATCTT
>JBJEYK010000076.1:0-1860 GCA_051886775.1 Candidatus Ventricola sp.
ACCAAGCTGATCAATCAGATCATGCTCGACGGCAAGCGCGGCATCGCGCAGTCCGTTTGCTATGACGCGTTCAAGCTGCTCGCCGACAAGACCGGCAAGGACGCGATGGAGGTCTTCAACGCCGGCCTGCAGAACATTCTGCCGAGCCTGGAGGTGAAGGCCCGCCGTGTGGGCGGCGCGACCTATCAGGTCCCGATCGAGATCCGCCCGGAGCGCCGCCAGACCCTGGCGCTGCGCTGGCTGGTCGACTTCTCCCGCAAGCGCGGCGAGAAGACCATGGCCGAGCGCCTGTGCGCTGAGATCATCGACGCCAGCAACAACACCGGCGCCGCTGTCAAGCGCAAGGAAGAGATGCACCGCATGGCCGAGGCCAACAAGGCTTTCGCCCACTATCGCTGGTAATCCCATATGTGGCGCCGCGGCGGCGTGACGCTGCCGCGGCATAGATCAAAAGGAGATTGAACATGCCCAGAGACCATGAACTTAAAATGGTTCGCAACATCGGTATCATGGCGCATATCGATGCCGGCAAGACGACCACGACCGAGCGTATTCTGTACTACACCGGCAAGAATCGCAAGATCGGCGAGACGCATGAAGGCACCGCGACCATGGACTGGATGGCTCAGGAGCAGGAGCGCGGCATCACCATCACGTCCGCTGCGACGACCTGCTACTGGAAGGAATATCGCCTGAACATCATCGACACCCCCGGCCACGTCGACTTCACCGTCGAGGTGGAGCGCTCCCTGCGCGTGCTGGACGGCTCCGTGGCTGTCTTCTGCGCCAAGGGCGGCGTCGAGCCGCAGTCCGAGACGGTGTGGCGTCAGGCGGAGCACTACCATGTCCCGCGCATGGTGTACGTCAACAAGATGGACATCATGGGCGCGAACTTCTATCGCGTGGTGGACATGCTCCACGATCGCCTGCACGCCAACGCGCACCCGATCCAGCTGCCCATCGGCGCGGAGTCCAGCTTCCGCGGCATCATCGATCTGCTGACCATGCGCGCTGAGGTCTACTACGACGACCTCGGCAAGGATTACCGCGACGAGGAGATCCCGGCGGAGCTGCTCGACGATGCGAAGCTCTATCGCGAGCAGCTCATCGAGGCGCTGGCCGACGTCGACGACGTCATCATGGAGAAGTACATGGAGGGCGAGGAGCCGACCGTCGAGGAGATGAAGGCTGCCATCCGCAAGGGCACCATCGACTGCTCCTTCTTCGCCGTGCTGTGCGGCACCTCCTACCGCAACAAGGGCGTTCAGCCGATGCTCGACGCCGTGGTCGAGTACATGCCCTCCCCGCTGGACATCCCGGCTGTCAAGGGCTTCGACCCGAAGAGCGACGAGGAGATCACCCGCGAGGCGAGCGACGAGGCGCCCTTCTCCGCGCTGGCGTTCAAGATCATGACCGACCCGTTCGTCGGCAAGCTGTCCTTCATCCGCGTGTACTCCGGCCACATCGGCTCGGGCTCCTATGTGCTCAACTCCACCAAGGGCAAGCGTGAGCGCATCGGCCGCCTGCTGCAGATGCACGCCAACGAGCGCAAGGAGATCGACGCGGTCTACACCGGCGAAATCTGCGGCGTTGTCGGCTTCAAGAACACCACCACCGGCGATTCCCTGTGCGACGACAAGCACCCCATCATCCTGGAGAAGATGGAGTTCCCGGAGCCGGTTATCCAGGTCGCCATCGAGCCGAAGACCAAGGCCGGCCAGGAGAAGATGATCCTGGCGCTGCTGCGTCTGGCTGAGGAGGATCCGACCTTCAAGACCTACACCAACCAGGAGACCGGCCAGACGATCATCGCCGGCATGGGCGAGCTCCATCTGGAGATCATCGTCGACCGCCTGCTGC
>JBJEYK010000077.1:0-1852 GCA_051886775.1 Candidatus Ventricola sp.
GACTATGCGAGTTCCCCGGGTCGATGAAGCCGCCCGCGAACGCCCGGGAGAGTAGAATGTTGCTGAACTCTACAAACTCTTTTTTCGAAGAACAGCGTCAGGCTTTTGCTTCATCCGGCCAGGGGTAGTACGTTTCGCTGTCCTGGAGCGTCTCGGCGCGCCCGTCGGTGACGCGCGTGATCTCGGCAAGCAGGGCGTCCTCGTCCCGCTTGCGCACCATCAGCGTGCACACGACGCTCGCGCCGAACTCGCTGTGCTCGATGAGTACCGGCGCGGAGCGCAGGAAGTATTCCAGCCGCTGCCAGGTGGAGTAATCGACCTCCACCAGGTAGCGCACACTTTTCTCCATCACGACGACGCCGGCTGAGTCCAGCGCGGTCTTGCTGCCCTGGGCATAGGCGCGCACCAGCCCGCCCGCACCCAGCAGGATGCCGCCGAAATAACGCGTGACGACTACGGCGCAGTTGACCACGCCGCGTGCCTTCATGACCTCGATGATGGGCATGCCCGCCGTGCCGCCCGGCTCGCCGTCGTCGCTGTAACGCATGATGCCGGCGTTCAGGCCGATGATGTAGGCGTAGCAGTTGTGCGTGGCGTCCTTGTGCTTCTGCCGGATACGGGAGAGGAAGGCCAGAGCTTCCTCCTCCGTCTGGCAGGGGCAGCCGTAGCCGATGAAGCGGGACTTATTGATGATGAACTCTGCGCTGTCTTCCGCGCGCAGGGTCTTGTAGGAAAGCTGCTCCGCCATGGCTCACGCGAGGGTGAAGAGGTGGAACTTCTTCTTGCCGCTGCGCAGCATCAAGCCCTCGCCGGCAAACATGTCCTCGGTGACGACGGCGTTGACATCGGTGATCTTCGCGTCGTTGACCGCCACGCCGCCGCCCTGGATCAGCCTGCGCGCGGCAGAGTTGGACGGCGCGATGCCGCTCATCGCCAGCAGCGTGGTCACGCGCGCGTCGGCAGCGAGCTGCTCGCGCGTCAGCGCGGTGGTGGGGATGGAGCCGCCCATGCCCGCGCCGCCGAAGAGCGCCGCCGCGGCCTCCTGCGCCTTGACGGCCTCCTCTTCGCCGTGTACCAGCTTGGTGACCTCGAAGGCGAGCACCTTCTTGGCTTCGTTGATCTCGCTGCCCTCCAGCGCGCTCAGGCGGCGCACCTCGTCCATCGGCAGGAAGGTGAGCAGGCCCAGGCATTTGCCGACATCCTTGTCGTCGACATTGCGCCAGTACTGGTAGAAGTCGTAAGGGGTGGTCTTGCTGGCGTCGAGCCAGAGCGCGCCCTTCTCGGTCTTGCCCATCTTGCGGCCGTCGTGGGTGAGCAGCAGCTGGAAGGTGCAGGCGTAGGCGCTGGTCTGCTCCTTGCGGCGGATGAGATCCGCACCGCCGAGCATGTTGCTCCACTGGTCGTTGCCGCCCATCTGCAGGCGGCAGCCATAGCGATGGAACAGCTCCAGGAAGTCGTAGGACTGCATGAGCATGTAGGTGAACTCCAGGAAGGACAGGCCGTTGTCGGTGGCCATGCGCGCCTTGTAGCACTCGGCCGTGAGCATCTTGTTGACGGAGAAGGTGGAGCCGATGTCGCGCATGAAGTCGATGAAGTTGAGGTGGCGCAGCCAGTCGCCGTTGTTGGCGATGATCGCCTTGCCCTCGCCGAAGTCGAGGAAGCGGCTCATCTGCTGCTTGATGTGGGCGACGTTGCTGTCGATGGTCTCCACGGTCATCATCTTGCGCATGTCGGTCTTGCCGGACGGGTCGCCGATCATCGCGGTGCCGCCGCCCATCAGGGCGATGGGACGGTGACCGGCGCGCTGCATGTGCGCCATCGCCATGATCGGGATGTAGTGGCCGATGTGCAG
>JBJEYK010000078.1:0-8710 GCA_051886775.1 Candidatus Ventricola sp.
GGCGACTACTTCAAGAAGGAGATGATCGCCTGGAGCTGGGAGTTCCTCACCAGCCCGGATTATCTGGGCCTTGACAAGGACAAGCTGGCCTTCACCGTCTTCGAGGGCGAGGGCGATATCCCGCGCGACGACGAGGCCGCCGGCTACTGGATGGAGCAGGGCGTAAAGAAGGAGAATATCTACTTCCTCCCGCGCAAGCATAATTGGTGGGGCCCGGCGGGCCAGACCGGCCCCTGCGGCCCGGACACCGAGATGTTCATCATCAAGGATCAGCCGCCCTGCGGCCCGGATTGCTCCCCGGCCTGCTCCTGCGGTCGCTTCCTGGAGATCTGGAACGACGTCTTCATGCAGTACAACAAGACCGCGGACGGCCAGTATGTGCCGCTGGAGAAGAAGAACGTCGACACCGGCATGGGCCTGGAGCGCACCATCTGTACGCTCAACGGCTGCAAGACCGTCTATGAGACCGACGCCTTCGCGGGCATCCTGGACAGGATCGCCGCGCTCTCCGGCAAGCAGTACGGCGAGAGCGACGCCGTGACCCGCGCCTTCCGCATCGTCGCCGACCACCTGCGCACCGCGACCTTCATCATGGGCGACCCGCGCGGCGTCAGCCCGAGCAACGTCGACCAGGGCTATGTCCTGCGCCGCCTGATCCGCCGCGCCGTGCGCTACGGCATGCAGCTGGGCATGGGCGAGGGCTTCACCAGCGAGATCGCGAAGGTGATCATCGACCAGTACGCCGAGGTCTATCCGGAGCTGCGCCAGAACGAGGCGTTCGTGCTCGAACAGTTCAGCCTGGAGGAGACCCGCTTCGCCAGGACGCTGCGCCAGGGCGAGCGCGAGTTCGACAAGGCCGTCGCGAAGATGGGCGAGAGCAAGGTCATCGACGGCCTGACCGCCTTCAACCTCTACGCGACCTACGGCTTCCCGGTCGAGATGACCCGCGAGCTGGCCTCCGAAAAGGGCCTCACCGTCGACGAGGACGGCTTCGCCAGGCACTTCGCCGAGCATCAGAAGAGCTCCCAGGCCGGCGCGGAGCAGCGCTTCAAGGGCGGCCTGGCTGACCACAGCGCGCAGACTGCCCGCCTGCACACCGCGACCCACCTGCTCCAGGCGGCGCTGCGCCGCGTGCTGGGCGACGAGGTCGCGCAGAAGGGCTCCAACATCACCGCCGAGCGCCTGCGCTTCGACTTCAAGTTTGGCCGCAAGGTGACCAAGGACGAGCTGGCGCAGGTCGAGGCGCTGGTCAACGAGTGGATTGCCGCGGACGTGCCCATTGAGATGAAGGAGACCACCGTCGAGGCCGCGAAGGCGGAGGGCGCCATCGGCCTGTTCGAGAGCAAGTACGGAGAGTGCGTGCGCATGTACACCATGGGCCCGTACTCCAAGGAGATCTGCGGCGGCCCGCACGCCAGCCACACCGGCGAGCTGGTCAGCTTCAAGATCCAGAAGGAGGAGTCCTCCTCCGCTGGCGTGCGCCGCATCAAAGCGGTCATCGGCGCGAAGCCGGAGGACTAAGCTGTCTTTCGGTTGAGCAGGCTTCTGCCCATCGCGGAGCCTGAAAGGACAACCCTGCCTTCCCCGCCGGGGAGTGTCGCCCGCAGGCGGCGGATGAGGTCTGCGGGCCTCTGAAGGGAAACGACCGCATCCGACCTCGCCTCGCTCAGTCCGCCCCAAGGGGGAAGGCTGAGCTTCCCGCCCGGACGGCCTTGACTGTCCGGGCGTTTTGCTGCCCGAGGGGGAGCCTGCGGGTCGATTTGCATCGGTCGGGGCAGAATGTGACAGTGAAGGACGGATAGTTCATAATTCCGGGCTATTCCCCGTATAATACGTCAGAAATAAGGGGGAAGGCGCGATGAAGGTCTATCAGAAAAAGCGACGCATGGCAGTATCCGGGCGCGCGAGCCGCCAGCTTGCGGCGCTGGCGCACGACCTGCGCGTGCCGATGCGCTGTGTGGCCGGGGCGGCGCAGACAGCGATGAGCGCTTCCAGGCGCGGGCAGGCGGTGGACGAGCAGCTCCGGCAGATTCTGCTGAGCGTGCAGAGTATGGAGCGCATCCTCGCGCAGCTGGTCGATATCCCGGAGGGGCGGCAGGATGCGTGGTTCAACGGCGACATGCTGGCGCGGGAGCTGCACGCGATGGCTGACGGCCCCGCCGCGTGCAAGGCGCAGACGCTGCACATCGACCTGAGCGCCCTGCGCGCACAGCCGATGGAGGCAGATTACGGCGCGCTCACCCGTGTGCTGACCAACCTTGTGAGCAACGCGATCCAGTATACCCCGGGCGGCGGGCGGATTGCCCTGACCGGGCAGCTGGAGCGGCAGGGGAGCGGCGCGCAGGCGGTGTTCACCGTGGAGGACAACGGCGTGGGCATGGAGCCGGCGTTCATCGAGCGGATGTATCAGCCCTTCGTGCGGGCGAGGGAGAGTGCGCGAAGGCCCGGCTGCGGGCTGGGGCTGGCGATTGTGAGGCGGCTGGTGGAGCGCATGCACGGGGAGATCGATGTGCGCAGCGCCCCGGGCGTGGGTACGACGTTCATCGTGCGCGTGCCGGTAATCGCCTGCAAATGCGGCTTGCAGATTCAGCGGGGATATGATAAGATGATGCAAGGAAATGCGCACACCTGAGCGGGAGAAGCCGCCCCGGCGCAGAATCACGGATAGAGAGGAACGAACGATCATGAACAAGCGAATGACGGCTGCATGTGCGATGCTCATCGCACTGCTGATGCTGATGACGGCAGCGGCCTGCGCAGAGGGGAACGCCCCGGCTATTGGCAGCATGGTGACCTATGGCCGCTATGAGCAGGACAACGACAAGACCAACGGGCAGGAGCCGATCGAGTGGCGCGTGCTCCAGATCGAGGACGGCGTGGCGCTGCTGGTCAGCCGCTACGCGCTGGATGCCCAGCCCTATAACGAGACGCCTGCCGTTGCCAGCTGGATCAAGAGCACGATGCGCACCTGGCTGAACGACATGTTCTACAACGCCGCGTTCACCGCCGAGGAGAAGCAGAGCATCGTCACGCGTGAGATTGTCAACCGCAAGGAGAAGAATACGGCGGATCCCGTCTTCCTGCTGAGCACGGACGAGGCCAAGCGCCTGTTCTCCTCCCATGCCGACCGCCAGGTGGAGGCGACGGCCTACGCCATCGCGCAGGGCGCGTACATGAGCGAGAAGTATACGGACAAGGCGACGTGGTGGTGCCGCACGACGAGCTGGGAGACCAAGACGCACGCGGCCTATGTCGCGGCGAGCGGCGGCGTGATGACGTGCGGCGGCAAGTCCTTTGGCCGGGTGGAAAACGACGTGCTGGTGGTGCGCCCGGCGATCTATGTCAGCCTGGAGGCGCTCACCGCGGCGCAGTGACAGCCAACTCAATGAAACAAAAAGCAGCCCCCGCTGCCGGAGAAGCAACTCCGGCGGCGGGGGCTGAGTATATGGCGTGCTTACTCTCTGCCCGTCCAGCAGTAGGTGCACAGCTTGTCCGGGTCGATGCCGGTGGCCTCGATCATGTCGTCCAGACGCTGATACATCAGGGTGGTGAACGTCAGCTCCTTGCAGATCTCGTGCACCATCTGCGCATACTGCGGGGTGTCTGGGTCGGTGTAGAGCATGAGGTTCTCCTCAGCCTTGTCCCCCTCCAGGCGCGCGATGACGCGGCGGGCGATCAGGTCCATGTCGGAGGTGGAACGGGAGAAGTTGAGGTACTTGCAGCCGAAGAGCGTCGGCGGGCAGGCGGTGCGGATGTGCACCTCCTTGGCGCCGCTGCTGTATAGGAACTCGGTGGTCTCACGGGTCTGCGTGCCGCGGACGATGGAGTCGTCGATCAGCATCAGGCGCTTGCCGCGGATCAGCGCGTCGATCGGGATCAGCTTCATGTGCGCGATCAGGTTGCGCATGCTCTGCTGCTGGGGCATGAAGGAGCGCGGCCAGGTCGGCGTGTACTTGATGAACGGGCGGGAGAAGGGGATGCCGGACTCGTTGGCGTAGCCGACGGCGTGCGCCGTGCCGGAATCGGGGATGCCCGCGACGGTGTCCGCGCGGACGGTGTCGCGCCGGGCGAGCATCTTGCCGCAGTTGCAGCGCATCTGCTCGACGTTCATGCCCTCGTAGCAGGAGGACGGATAGCCGAAGTACACCCACAGGAAGGTGCAGATCTTCATGTCCTTCTGCGGGGGAACGAGCATCTCGGCGGATTCGGCGGTGATGAAGTCGATCTCGCCCGGGCCAAGCTCCTTGTATTCCTCGTAGCCCAGATTGAGATAGGCGAACGACTCGAACGACGCGCAGAACGCGCCCTCCTTGCGGCCCAGGATGACCGGCGTGCGGCCCATCCTGTCGCGCGCGGCGTAGATCCCCTCGGGCGTGAGCACCAGCAGCGACATGGAGCCGTCGATCAGGCTCTGCGCGTAGCGGATGCCCTCGGGGATGGAGTCCTTGCGACTGATGAGCGCAGCCATCAGCTCGGTGGGGTTGATGCTGCCGCCGCTCATCTCCATGAAATGGGGCGTGCCGCCCTCAAACGCCTTACTGACCAGCTCCTCAATGTTGTTGATCCGCCCGACAGTCGTCAGCGCGAAATTGCCCAGATGGGAGCGCACCAGCAGCGGCTGCGGCTCGGTATCGGAGATGCAGCCGATGCCCAGGCTGCCCTTCATACGCTCGACATCGTGGTCGAACTTGGTTCGGAAGGGAGAGTTTTCGATGTTGTGAATGGCGCGCTCGAAGCCGCCTTCGCCATAGACCACCATGCCGGCACGCTTGGTGCCCAGATGGGAGTGATAGTCGGTGCCGAAAAAGAGGTCGAAAACGCAGTCAGTTTTGGAGGCAACGCCAAAGAATCCGCCCACTTCAGTCTCTCCTTTTGTCTGTTTGGTCAGCAGGAAGCTCCTGCAAAGCGGTGTCAAAAAGAAAAAACTCACTGAAATCAGTGAGTGATGGCTCCCCAGGTAGGGCTCGAACCTACAACCCTTCGGTTAACAGCCGAATGCTCTGCCATTGAGCTACTGAGGAATATGGTGGATTGAAGTGGACTCGAACCACCGACCTCCCGCTTATCAGGCGGGTGCTCTAACCGACTGAGCTATCAATCCGAACGAAAGACATTATAATCCCAAATACCGGAATTGTCAATGCCTTTTCGTCATATTTTTGCCCTTTTCCCGCTTTTGTGTCAGGCGCGGCGCGCGGGGTCAGCCCTCGATCGTGTAGGTGATGCTCTTGGCGAAGCTGCTCAGGCGATGAATGCTCAGCAGATCGCCGACGGCCTCCACAATCAGGATCGCGCCGATGACCATCATCAGCATGTTGCCGTAGAGCTGGGGCATGAACACGATGCTCAGCGCGATCAGCAGCGTGGCGCAGGACAGCGCCATGGGCCCCCACCAGCGCGCATAGCCGAAGGCGCGCAGGTTCAGCGCGCGCTTGATGCCGCTGACGCTGGTGACGATCACCACCAGGCCCAGCACGGTGAACAGGAAGTCCATCAGGAACGTCGGGTTGATCAGCGAAAAGACGCCGAAGGCCAGCGCGCACACGCCGATGAGCAGCTCGAGCGTGTAGGCGCCGGAGCCGCGGTCCATCACAAAGGACAGGATGCCCATCAGGCCGTAGATGCTCACGCCTGCGCCAATGAGCGTGCAAAGCAGCTTGCGGCTGGTGTTCGGCGCAAGCAGGAGCAGGATGCCCAGCGCCAGATAGACGACCGCGGCGATGGTGAAGCTGAGCTTGATCTCACGCGCGGCGGTGAGGGGGGATTTGTTCGTCTTTTTCATGAAGCAGCGCCTCCTTATGACAGCATCATCATAGCACGAATGCACGGCAAACGCAAGAGCGGGCGCGGTCAGGTCAGCAGATTGACGGCGAGGATCAGGCCGCCCAGCAGCATCAGCACCACGCCGACGACGCGGTTGAGCGTCTCGGGCCTGGCGACGTTGGCCAGGCGTGCGGCAACGCGGGCAAAGAGCAGCGTGAAGAGCACGCACAGGCAGAGCACCTTCAGGTCGGGCAGGCCGCCGATGACGAAGTGCGAAACGGCGCCTGTCAGCGCGGTGAAGGTCATGATGAACACACTTGTGCCCACGGCGGTCTTCAGCTCGTAGCCCAGCACGCTGGTGAGCACCAGCAGCATCATCATGCCGCCGCCCGCGCCGACGAAGCCGCAGATGAAGCCGACCACGCTGCCCAGAACCACCGACTGCACTGCGCGGCGCGCGGGGGAGACGGCGTCCATCGCGGACTTGGGGGTCATCACGGGGCGGACGATGAACTTGATGCCCAGCAGCAGCGTCATCACGGTGGAGAAGCCGCCCATCGTCTGGTTGGGCACCCGGCTGGAGACCCAGCTGCCCACCGCTGTAAAGGCGAGCACGGCGGCCATCATGATCAGGCCGTTGCGCACGTCGAGGTTGCTGTGCCTGCCATAGGTGTAGGCGGAGACGGCGCTGGCCAGCACGTCGGAGGCCAGGGCGATGCCCACCGCGGCATATGCCGGCATGTGCAGAAAGGTGATGAGCATGGGCGAGATGACCGCCGCGGCGCTCATGCCGGCAAAGCCGGTGCCCAGACCCGCGCCCAGGCCGGCAAGCAGACAGATCAGGAGCGTATACAAGGCAGATTCCTCCTCGGTTTCCAGAATGACGAGGTATTATAAAAGCGGATGCCGCCCCTGTCAAGCGCCTGGCGCTGACCAGGAGCGAATTCCTGCCGGCAGCGAGGGAATCGGCATTGCCGCTCGGTTGACAGGCATGCCCGGCAGGGGTATAATCTATCCTGTATCGGTTTGCAAAAAACCGAATGGATGACGGAGGAAAGAGTCATGCAGGCAAAAACTGCGAGGAAGAAGCCCGGCGCGCTGAGCATCATCATTGTGGGCTGCGGCAAGGTCGGCCATACGCTGGCGGAGCAGCTTGTGCGCGAGGGACATGATATCACCATCGTGGACACCAACGAGCGCGTCATTCGCGACACGACCGAGGTGTTCGACGTCATGGGCATCCGGGGCAACGGCGCCAGCCTGAGCGTCCTGGAAGAAGCCGGCGTGGACAAGGCGGATCTGATCATCGCGGTGACCGGCTCGGACGAGCTGAACCTCCTGTGCTGCACCATTGCCAAGAAGGCCGGCGGCAGCATCGCGGCCATCGCCCGCGTGCGCAATCCCGACTACGCGGAGGAGCTGACCTACCTGCGCCAGCAGCTGGGGCTCTCCATGATCATCAATCCCGAGCTGGAGGCGGCCAACGAGATCGCCCGCATGCTCTCCAGGCCGCAAGCGCTGACGGTCAGCTTCTTTGCCAAGGGGCACGCGGAGCTGATCACCTTCCGCATCCCGTCGGGCAGCGTGCTTGACGGCCGCAGCGTCATGCAGCTGGACGGCATCTTCAGCTTCGATTACCTGGTGTGCGCCGTGGAGCGCGCGGGCCAGGTGCACATTCCCGGCGGCGCGTTTGTGCTGCATCAGGGCGATGACATCACCATCCTGGTGTCCAGCAGAGAGGGGCACCGCATCTTCCAGGCGCTGGGTATGCCCAGCCACGCGGTGGGCAGCTGCATGATCATCGGCGGCGGCAAGTCTTCTTATTATCTGGCCAAGCAGCTGATCGCCCAGCACATGGATGTCAAGATCATCGAGCACAACCGCGAGCGCTGCCAGGATTTGTCCCGTCTGCTGCCGGAGGCGACCATCCTCTGCGGCGACGGCAGCGACGAGGCGACCCTGCGCGAGGCGGGCATCGACTCGGTGGAGGCGTTCGTCCCGCTGACGGGCCTGGACGAGGAGAACATCCTGCTCACCCTCTACGCCAAGCGCATGCCCGGCCTCAAGACGATCACCAAGATCAACCGCATCACCTTCAGCGACGTGATCTCCGGCCTGGAGCTGGGCAGCGTCGTCTATCCCAAATACATCACCTCCGAGACGATCGTCGCCTATGTCCGCGCCCGCCAGAGCACCATCGGCAGCAACGTCGAGGCGCTGTATCACCTGTTCAACGACCGCGTGGAGGTGCTGGAGTTCCACGTCGGCACGGATACGCCGGTGCTCGGCGTGCCGCTGATGCAGCTCAAGAAGAAGGACAACCTGCTCATCGCCTGCATCGGACGCGCCGGCAAAATCATCTTCCCGCGCGGCCAGGACGCTATCCGGGCGGGCGACACCGTGATCATCGTCACCACGCATACCGGCTTCAGCGACATCAGCGATATTCTGGCCTGAGAGGTGTGAACATGACAAGCATCACCTATATTCTGGGCTGGATCCTCAACGTGCAGGCGCTGTTCATGCTGCTGCCGCTCGCCGCGGCGCTGATCTACGGCGAGAGCCAGGGCTGGGCGTTTGCCGTCGTCGCGGCGCTGTGCGGCGGTATCGGCTTCCTGCTCACGCACAGAAAGCCCAGGAACCCCAGCTTCTTCGCGCGCGAGGGCTTTGTGGCCACGGCGCTGAGCTGGATTGTGATGAGCGCGTTCGGCTGCCTGCCCTTCGTGCTCACCGGCGAAATCCCGCGCTTCATCGACGCGCTGTTTGAAACGGTCTCCGGCTTTACCACCACCGGCGCGAGCATCCTCAGCGACGTGGAGGCCATGAGCCGGTGCTCCATGCTCTGGCGGTGCTTCACGCACTGGATCGGCGGCATGGGCGTGCTGGTGTTCCTGCTGGCGGTGCTGCCGATGGTCGGCGGCAGCAACATGCACCTGATGAAGGCGGA
>JBJEYK010000079.1:0-8681 GCA_051886775.1 Candidatus Ventricola sp.
CTACCAACTGTGCTAATGCCCCAAATATTCCCGGCGAATTTTGTGCAGATTCACCATTAACTGCCTTGAGTGTGGGGCGTACCTCGGAGAACTTCGTTCTACCAACTGTGCTAATGCCCCAAACTGTTATTCAATTCATTCAAGGCGATCGCCTCAGAACGTCATTTAGTATACCATAGCTCAGCTGCATTTGCAACCCCTTTTTTGAAAAAAAGTGAAAAAGCTGTCTGCCGGCTTGACGCATTCGGACGAAAGGGATATAATGGATGATAATAAGAATCAGTCTCAATTGAGAGACGAATGGGCCAGGCAGGGCAATCCTGCACAGCCGGACAAAAGGGAAGTGCCGAAAGGCAGAAGGGAGCATGGCATATGGATGTCAACATTTTCCGCAGCATGTCATACGGGGTGTACATCACCACCAGCGTCGACGATGGCCGCCCCGTGGGCTGCATCACCAACAGCAACACGCAGATCACCGCCACGCCGGCGACAGTCAGCGTCAGCGTGAACCACAACAATCATACCACGGCCTGCATCGAAAAGAGCGGCCTGTTTGGCTTTACGATCCTCAGCACCGATTCCGACCCGTCCCTGATCGGGCGCTTCGGCTTTGCGTCGAGCCGGGACGTCGATAAGTTCGATGGCCTGGACTACGCCTGGGCGCAGGGCGTCCCGGTTGTGCAGACGGGCTGCGGCTATGTGGTCTGCCGCGTGATCGGCAAGATGGAGACGGCGACTCACACTGTCTTCCTGGGCGAGGTCATCGACGCGAAGGTGCTGTCCTCCGAGACGGCCATGACGTACAGCTACTATCACAAGGTCATCCGCGGGACAAGCCCGAAGAACGCGCCAACCTATATCCCGCCCAAGGAGGAGGAGGAAAAAGCGCCGGTCACGCACCGCTATGTGTGCAATGTCTGCGGCTATGTGCTGGAGGGCGATACGCTGCCGGCGGACTATGTGTGCCCGATTTGCGGGCGGGATGCGTCGCATTTCCGGCAGGAAGCCTGAGAAATAGGGGGCAGGAGATTTGAGTATCTGGATTGGCGTGCTGCTGCCGTTCGTCGGCACGGCGCTGGGCGCGGCATGTGTGTTTGTCATGCGCGAGAAAATGAGCGATCGCTTACAGAAGGCGCTGCTCGGCTTTGCCTCGGGCGTCATGGTCGCCGCGTCGGTGTGGTCGCTGCTCATCCCGGCGATGGAGCACAGCGCTGCGCTGGGCAGGCTGGCCTTTGCGCCGGCGGCAATCGGCCTGCTGCTGGGCATGGCCTTTCTGCTGCTGCTGGACAGGATGGTGCCGCATCTGCACAGCGGCTGCGACGAGCCGGAGGGCCCGCGCAGCGCGCTCGGGCGTTCAGCCATGATGGTGCTGGCGGTGACGCTGCACAACATCCCCGAGGGCATGGCGGTCGGCGTGATGCTGGCGGGTATCCGCGCGGGCGGCGGCGTGACGACGCTGGCCGGCGCGCTGACGCTTTCGCTGGGCATCGCCATCCAGAACTTTCCGGAGGGCGCGATCATCTCCATGCCGCTGCGCAGCGAGGGGATGACCGCCCGGAAGGCGTTCGCGCTGGGCGCGCTCTCTGGCGTGGTGGAGCCGCTGGCGGCGATCGCGACGATGCTGCTGGCAACCTGGCTGGCGCCCGTGCTGCCGGTGACGCTGGCCTTCGCGGCGGGCGCGATGCTCTATGTGGTCGTAGAGGAGCTGATTCCTGAATCGGCGGCGGGCAGCCACTCCAACATCGGCACCATCGGGTTTGCACTGGGCTTTGTGCTGATGATGATGCTCGACGTTGCGCTGGGCTGAGACGACCGGCTGACCGCCGCTGCACGCATGGCGGAGGAACTCCGTGCCGACGCTGCTGTACCGGCACAAGAGGCATGATGACGCGTTAGGCGAAGATCGCCGCCCGGGAACGCAGGGTTTCCTTTGGGCGGCGCTGGCCGCCAGGCTTGTCCGCAGGGGCTGCGGAGTGGGAGCCTGGCGGCTTTGTGTTATCCTTCCGTGCAGCTTTGGCCCCGGGCACGGCGGCGGGCTTTGACGTGCCCTGTCGGCGCTGCATCCAGACGGCTCCCGGAGGGGAAAGACGTCATGGATCGCATTTTGTGACAGCGGACAATTATGGGGTGCGCAGAGCCGCAAAATGTGTTATAATTTCAGAAAAAGCATGGGAGAAGTCAAATGAAACGAGTGAAGAAACCCGAAAAAGCCCCCTTCTATACCAACAAGGCGACGCTGGCCGTCTATCTGGTGCTGCGCGCGCTGGTGATCTTTGTGCTGATCCGCTCCGCGTTCCGCCGCGATTTTGAGAGCGTGTTCCTCTGCGGACTGACGCTCGGGCTGATGGTGCTGCCCAGTGTCTTCACCCGCAGGCTGAACATTGAGCTGCCCGGCACGCTGGAGATCATCATCCTGCTGTTCATCTTTGCGGCGGAGATCCTGGGCGAGATCAACAGCTTCTACATCCGCGTGCCCAATTGGGACACCATGCTCCACACGCTCAACGGCTTTTTGTGCGCTGCCATTGGCTTTGCGCTGGTGGACATGCTCAACCGCAGCGACCGGTTTTCCTTCCGGCTCTCCCCGATCTATCTGGCGATCGTCGCGTTCTGCTTTTCGATGACGGTTGGCGTGCTGTGGGAGTTCTTCGAGTACTCGGGCGACCGCTTCCTGGGCTTCGACATGCAGAAGGACACGATTGTGCACACCATCAGCACCGTCGAGCTGGATGAGACGCGCAGCAACAAGGTCACGACCATTCGCGGCATTCAGGATGTCATCCTCGTCAAGGAGGACGGGACGCAGCAGGCGCTGGGCCTGGGCGGCTATCTGGACGTGGGCCTGAACGACACGATGAAGGACCTGATGGTCAACTTCGTCGGCGCGGTCGTGTTCTCCATCATCGGCTTCTTCTATGTGAAGGAGAAGGGCAAGGGACGCTTTGCGGCGCGGTTCATTCCGCGCGTGCTGCACGGCGGGGACAAGACCGGGGACACGGAGCAGTCATGAGCCAGCTGGTGACCAACGCGATCGTCGTCCGCCGGGCGGACTATCGCGAGAACGACCGGATGATCACGCTCTTTTCGCCGACACTGGGGCGCATCGACGCGCTGTGCCGCGGCTGCCGGCGGCAGAAGAGCCCACTGCTCGCGGCGAGCGAGCTGTTCTGCTGCGGCGAGTATGTGCTCTACCAGGCGGGGGAACGCACGACGGTCGTCTCCTGCGCGGTAACGGACACCTATTACGCGCTGCGCAGCGACTATGCGCGCCTGTCGCACGGGGTCTACTGCCTGGAGCTGTGCGCCGCCGCTGTCCAGCCCGCGCAGGAGAATGAGCGGCTGTTCCTGCTGCTGCTCAAGACGCTGGCGCACCTGTGCTACGGCGAGGTCGAGCCGCGGCGGGTGACGGCGGTGTTTCTGATGGGCATGACCTCGCTGCTGGGCTTCCGGCCGCAGGTGGGGCGCTGCGCGCTGTGCGGCCGGGCGATCCAGCCGGAGGAGGGGCAGGAGGACGCGTTTGTCGCGGCCTTCAGCCCGGAGCACGGCGGGCTGCTGTGCACAGCCTGCGGGGCGGGGGAGGCCTGCCGCGTTCGCGCGCGCGAGGTGCGCTATCTGCAGGACATCATGCGTCAGGGCGTGCGCTCGCTCGAGGCGCCGGGCGCCTGCCCGGACGATCTGTTTGCCGCGCTGCGCAGCCTGGCGGAGGGGCGGCTGGACATGCCCATCCGCTCGGGCAAAATGCTGGTGTGACGCGGCGATGAAGGGAGGATATGGCATGGATCAGCAAAAGCTGGACAAGCTCAGGGATTGGCTGTCGCAGTCCCATCGCGTGGTGTTCTTCGGCGGCGCGGGGGTGTCCACAGAATCGGGCATTCCCGATTTCCGCGGCGTGGACGGGCTGTATCATCAGCAGTTCAGCGAACCGCCGGAGTCGATCATCTCCCACACCTGCTATGCCCGCAGGCCGGAGGTGTTCTTCCGGTTTTATCGCACGCGGATGCTCTATCCCGACGCGAAGCCGAACATCGTGCACGAAAAGCTCGCCGCCTGGGAGCGCGAGGGTCGCCTGCTGGCCGTCGTCACCCAGAACATCGACGGCCTGCATCAGCTGGCCGGCAGCCGCGCGGTCTACGAGCTGCACGGCAGCGTGCACCGCAACACCTGCCAGCGCTGCGGCAAGACCTATGACCTTGGGCAGTTCCTCACGATGGACGAGGTGCCCCGCTGCCCTGCCTGCGGCGGGCGGGTGAAGCCGGATGTCGTGCTCTATGAGGAGGCGCTCGACCCGGAGACGATCCAGGGTGCGGTGGACGCTATCCGCCGCGCGGATCTGCTGATCGTCGCGGGCACGTCGCTGACGGTCTACCCCGCTGCGGCGTTCCTGGACGAGTACCCCGGCAACCGCCTGGTGCTCATCAACAAGACGCCGACCCCGCGCGACGATATCGCCAATCTGACGCTGCATGAGCGCCTGGGCGACGTGTTTGCGCAGCTGTAATATTGTGATAACAATCCCGCCGGCAGACGTCAGGACAGGCGCTTTCCGGCGGGACGGTTATTTATATCGATGAGAACACGCAGATAATGGCTTATTTCAAGAACAAGTTCACCTGCAAGGCCCGCGCTTTCGGGCAAGCAGCACGTATCCGCCCAGCACGGCCGCGGCCAGCAGGCTCATGGCGATGCCGGGAGGGAGCATGCGCGTTCGATAGGTGAAGACGATCTCGTGCTCGCCAGGCTCCACGAAGACGCCCATGAACGCCACATCACAGCGGATGATCTCGGCGCGCTGCCCGTCCACGATGGCGGTGAAGCCCTTGTCATGCGGAATGGTGAACACGACGATGCCGGCCTCGTCTGCGGTGATGTGCGCGGTGAAGCCGTCCGCCCGGGTTTCGAAGCGGTCGCAGGCCTGCGCTTGCAGGCGCGCGGCGCTCTCCTGCCAGCCGGGAATCTGCTGCACGTTCAGGCGTGTCAGGCGTTCGCCGTAGCGCGCGAGGGCGTCGTCGTCCAGCGTCACGGCGGCGAGCAGCACCGTACCGACGGTCTCGCTGTCCATGCGCTGATGGTACGTGCCGGTGCACACCGTCTGCAAAAAGCCCATCGGCACGGCATGGGGGTTTTCGTAGACGGCAAAGCCGTTCTCTTCACGGCTGTATACGAAGCCCTCGGGGACGCTGTCCTCGTCGGTGAAGCGATGGTATTCCGTCACGGAGAGCAGCGCGCGGATTGCGCCGTCCCCGCTGGGTGGGCGGACGGTGGTGGACTCGTCGTGGCCAAAGCCCGCCATCGAAACGAAGCGGCCGACGGTGGACGTGCGCAGCGAGCTGAAGCACGTCAGCGACGATGTGCCGCGGAGCAGGCCGTAATTGCGCAGCATGGAGCCATAGTCGATGCGCTTGTAGCCCTGCGTTTCCCCCAGAGACAGCGCGCTGAGCGTCGGCTCTGCGATCTGGCGCAGGGTGTAGCTGCCGCTGCCGGGCGTCTTGCCGCCGGAGCGCAGCGCAGCGTCGCCTACGGCGATGTACGCGCCGTACTGCACGCACGCGGCCAGGCACACCGCGCACAGCGCGGGGAGAAAGCGCGGCCTGCGCAGGATCAGCAGCAGCATCGCGCCCGCGCCCAGCAGCGAAAGAGACACGGCCAGCACGCGGAAAGCATCGTCCGCGTACGCGCCGGTCTTGCGATTGGCGATCAGCTGCGCCAGGCGCTGCGGCAGGCGCGTGAGGACGCTCTCCGGCAGCAGCATCGGGACGGTCAGCGCCGCAGCCAGCGCCGCGCACACGGCAAAGGCGGCGAGCCAGGCACGGCGGCTGTGCACGCCGCGCAGCGCATAGAGCGTGGCCAGCGTGAGCATCAGGGCAAGGCCGTACCACCAGCGCGTGTAGCCGGTGTTGGTCATCAGCGAGAACGCGCCGCACAGCACCGGCACGGCGCTGGCTGCCAGCAGCATCAGCAGCAGCGCCTTGAGCCAGCGCTGCGCCCGCTGGGCAAACGAGAAGACGACTGCGCCTGTCAGCCCGAAGGCCGGCAGATAGGCCGCCGTGGAGCACCAGCTCGGCGTGTCGCCATAGAAGGCGTGCACGACGTTGCTCTCGATGGGCATGAGCAGCGCGCGCAGGCGCTCGAGCAGCACGGCGGGCGAATAGGCGCTGGCGACGGCCTTCAGTCCGCCGCCTGTGCGGGTGATGGTGAGCATGTGCATCAGCGCGGGCAGCAGCAGCACGCCGGCCAGCGCGCAGCCCACGCCGCATTCGAAGACCACGCAGACGACGCGCCGCACGCTGCGCGCCCCGCGCCAATCCGCCGAAAAGAAGCGGCAGATGAAGTACAGCGCGGCAAGAAGCGCGCTGCCCAGCATGAAATAGTAATTCGTCAGCGTGTTCAGCCCGCAAAAGAGCGCCAGCAGGCCGGGCCTTGGCCGGTCGCCCATGGCGATCTCCAGCCCCAGCAGGATCAGCGGGAAGAAGGCGATGACCTCCGTGAAGTGGTAAAACTGGGTGTTGACCACCGTGAAGGAGGAAAACGTGTACAGCACGCTGCCCAGCAGCGCCAGCTGGCCATCACGCAGCATCCTTCGGAAGTAGCAAAAGGACACCGCCGCCGCGACGGCGTGCTTGAGCACGGCCATCACGCTGATGCCGAAGGGAATGAGCGCCTCGGGCAGCAGCGCCAGCGGCCAGACGAACGGGCTGCCCAGCGTGTAAAACGCGTAGCTGCCCACCGCCGGCGCGCCCAGGAAGGTGGCAAAGGAATAGCTGCTCAGCCCGCCGCGCAGGATGCGCCGCGTCTCCAGGATGAAGGGGAGCTGCTGCTCGATGAAGTCCCCGCGGGTGACATAGCGCCCGCCATAGGGCAGGATCGCCGGCAGCAGCGAGAGCAGCGCCAACAGCGCGCCCAGAAGAAAGGCGTGCCCCGCGTGTACGCGCCGCGCGCCCGGATGAAGTCGTTCCATGATCGCACCTGCATTCTCTTGAGATGTCCAAAGGCTGATCTTATTGTACGTTGTGCCCGCGCGCGTGTCAAGGCGGGATTGTGCGGCGGCGGCAAACTGTGTATAATGGGATCAGCAAACCATTGGGAGGAACCGCCATGAGGATCCTGCATCTGTCCGATCTGCATCTGGGCAAACGCATTTTTGAAGCATCGCTCATCGGGGATCAGAGCGCCATCCTGCGCCAGGCGCTGGACATGGCGCGCTCGGCGGATTTGACCGTCATCGCGGGCGACATCTACGACCGCCCCGTGCCCCCGGCGGAGGCCGTCGCCCTGCTGGACGGCTTCCTCTCCGCCATGCACGCGCAGGGCAGCCCCGTGGCGATCGTCCCCGGCAATCACGACAGCGCGGAGCGCGTCGCGTTCGGCGGCGCGCTGTTTGACGCATGCGGCGTCTACATCGCCCCGGCGTACGACGGCCATGCACGCCGCCTGACGTTATCGGATGAATACGGCCCGGTACATGTGTATCTGCTGCCGTTTGTCAAGCCCGCGCATGTCCGCGCCGCCCTGGGGGACGAGTCGATCGAGGGCTATACCGCCGCCCTGCGCGCGGCCATCGCGGCGATGGAGGTCGAGCCGGGCGTGCGCAGCGTGCTGGTGGCGCACCAGTTTGTCACCGGCGGCACGCGCAGCGAGTCCGAGGAGGTGTCCGTCGGCGGGCTGGACAACGTGGACGCCGACGTGTTCGCGCCGTTTAGCTATGTGGCGCTGGGGCACCTGCACGCGGCGCAGAGCCTGTGCGGCGGGCGGGTGCGATATTCGGGCGCGCCGCTTTCGTACGCCTTTTCGGAGTGCGGCGACGTGAAGGGCGCGCTGCTGGTGGAGCTGGGCGGGGATGGCGCTGTGACCGCGCGGCAGCTGCCCTTCACGCCCCTGCACGCGATGCGCCGGGTGCGCGGCGCCTTTGCCGCGCTGATGGATCCCGCGCAGCGAAGCGAGGACTATGTGCAGATCACGCTCACCGACGAGGACGATCTGCCCGACGCCGTGCGCCAGCTTCAGCAGGTGTATCCCAACGTGCTGCAGGTGGTCTATGACAACGCGCGCACGCGGGCGGCCCGCGCGGATTTTACGCGGGAGACAGCCGCCGCACGCTCGCCGATGGCGCTGTTTGAGGAGCTGTTCGCCCTGCAAAACGGCGCAGAGATGACCGGGGCGCAGCGCGAGCTGCTCTCGGGCATGATGGAACGAATCTGGGAGGACGAGGCATGAGACCGATTTCGCTGACGCTCTCCGCCTTCGGCCCGTACGCAGGCGAGACGACGATCGACTTTTCGCGCCTGGGCGAGCGCGGGCTGTACCTGATCACCGGCGACACCGGCGCGGGCAAGACGACGCTCTTCGACGCGATCACCTTCGCGCTCTACGGCGAGGCCAGCGGCACGGAGCGCCGCAGCGCCATGCTGCGCAGCAAGTATGCCGATCCGGCGGCGGACACGTTCGTCCGGCTGGTCTTCGCGCTGCGGGGGGAGCGCTACGCCGTCATCCGCTCGCCGGAATACGAGCGCCCCAAGCGGCGCGGCGAGGGTACCGCGCGCCAAAGCGCGAAGGCGGAGCTGTACGGCCCCGGCGGGCTGATCACGGCCAGCTACCGCGAGGTCACGCGCGAGGTGGAGCAGCGCATTGGGCTGACGCGTGAGCAGTTCGCGCAGATCGGCATGATCGCGCAGGGCGATTTC
>JBJEYK010000080.1:0-1841 GCA_051886775.1 Candidatus Ventricola sp.
ACCTGCGATTCGCCCATGCCGTAGATGCGCAGATAGCGCGAGGCGATGCACCCGCCCGTGCGCGCAGCCAGGCGCGGGTAGACCTCCCGCTCGAACATGTCCGCCATCTCGCGCGGGGGGCCGGGCAGCTGCACGACAAGCTTGCCGCCGTGCGAAACCATGCAGCCCGGCGCGGTGCCGCAGCGGTTGGGCAGGATGACGCTGCCGCGGGCGAACATCGCCTGGCGGCGGTTGTTCTGCGGGCAGGGGCGGCCCATCCGGGCGAAATACGCCTGAATCTCCTGCCAGCTCGGCTCGTCGAATTCCATCGGCAGGCCCAGCAGCTCCGCCGCGACCTCCTTGGACAGGTCGTCCTGCGTGGGGCCAAGGCCGCCGGTGGTGATCACCAGGTCGCTGCGCGAGAGCGCCAGCGCGATCGCCTCGCGCATGCGCTGCGGGTTGTCGCCCACGGCCTGGTGGTGATAGACGCTCACGCCCAGGCTCTGCAGCCTGCGCGAAAGCACCTGCGCGTCGGTATTGACAATCTGACCCATCAGCAGCTCCGTGCCGATGGCGACGATCTCCGCGATCATGCGCTTACCTCGCCCCGCTCAGCACAGCGCGGTTCTGCCAGACGTATTCCACCATGGAATACAGCGTCATGAACGCCGCGGCGAAGGCCAGCACGCCGCCCAGCACGCCCGGCTGCATCACCGTCAGCACCATGACCAGCGCCATCTGCAGCACAGTCTTGATCTTGCCGCTCATGCCGGCGGCGATCACACGGCCCTGCTCCACCGCCACCAGCCGCAGGCCGGAGACGACGAATTCCCGCGCCACAAAGATGATGCACGCGACCGCATGCAGCCGCCCCATGCCGGTGAGCATGATGAACGCCGTGTGCGTGAGCAGCTTGTCGGCAATGGGATCCATGAACTTGCCGAAGCTGGTCACCAGGTTCCGGCTGCGTGCGATCCTGCCGTCGAGCAGGTCGGTCAGCGACGCGGCGATGAACACCAGCAGCGCCGGGATATCCAGCCCCACGCCCAGCAGCACCAGATACACCGGCACCAGCACAATGCGCAGCAGCGTCAGTTTGTTGGGCAGGTTGAGCGACATCAACGCCGTGATCAGCTTCTTCATACGCGCACCCCCATCAGATCATAGGCCTTCGCCCCAGTGATTTTCACATCCACAAAGCTGCCGATTTCACACGGCTCCTCAGAGCCGAAGTAGATATTCCCGTCCGTCTCCGGGGCCTCAAACTCGCTGCGGCCCACATAGCGGCTGCCGCGTTTTTTCTCCACCAGCACGCGGCAGATGGTGCCCACGCGCGCGCGGTTCTGCTCCAGCGAGAGCCGGTGCTGGAGCGTCATCAGCGCGTCGTAGCGCGCCTGCTTGACCGCTTCGTCCACCTGGTTTTCCATCTCCGCAGCGACGGTCCCCTCCTCCGGGGAGAAGGTGAAGGCGCCCATGCGGTCAAACCTCGTCTCGCGCACGAAGTCCATCAGCTCGTCAAAGTCCGCATCCGTCTCGCCCGGGAAGCCGACCATCAGCGTCGTGCGCAGCATCATGCCACGCTCCTTGAACTTGCGGCAGACCTCGCGGATGTGCGCGCTGGTGTCGGTGCGGTTCATGTCGGTGAGGATGCGCTGGCTGATGTGCTGCATCGGCAGGTCGAGATAGTTGCAGACGTTGGGCAGGCGGGCGATGGTGTCCAGCAGGCGGTCGTCCACGCGCTCAGGATAGCAGTAGAGCGTGCGCAGCCATGCAACGCCCGGGATCGCAGCCACCTCCTCGATCAGCTGGGGCAGCTGGCTTTCCCCGCCCAGGTCGGTGCCGTAGCGGGTGGTGTCCTGCGC
>JBJEYK010000081.1:0-1837 GCA_051886775.1 Candidatus Ventricola sp.
TGATCGCCGGGCGGCGATAATCGCCCCTCGGCCATCATCTGCACGTATCATAAATCATCGGTTGGCAAATTGCAAGAGCCCCCGGGGGTTTGTAATGTGATTGTAACATAGCCGCAGTTTTGTTACACGCTTTCGCACCGTCGCTGGAGAAGCAGCAAAAAGCCCCGCCGAGGCAGGGCTTTTGCAGCAAACAGTTTAACCGAAGACAGCCAGCAGGAAGCCTGCGGCGATGGCCGAGCCGATGACGCCGGCCACGTTCGGGCCCATGGCGTGCATGAGCAGGAAGTTGGCGGGATTCGCCTTCTGGCCCTCGATCTGCGACACGCGCGCGGCCATGGGAACGGCGGAGACGCCGGCCGAGCCGATCAGCGGATTGACCTTGCGCTTCGTGAGCACGCACATCAGGTTGCCTGCCAGCAGGCCGCCCACGGTGGAGATGGCAAACGCGACAAGACCCAGAACGATGATCTTGATGGTCTCCCATGTGAGGAAGTTGGACGCAACCATGGTCGCGCCGACGGACGTGGCGAGCATGATGGTGATGATGTTCATGAGTGCGTTCTGCACGGTGTCGGACAGACGGTCGGTCACGCCGCACTCACGGAAGAGGTTGCCGAGCATCAAACAGCCGATCAGCGGAGCCGTGGACGGTAGCAGCAGCACGACAAAGATGGTGACGATGATCGGGAAGATGATCTTCTCGGTCTTGGTGACCTCGCGGGTCTGCTCCATCTTGATCTTGCGGTCTTCCTTGCGGGTGAGCAGCCGCATGATGGGCGGCTGGATCAGCGGGATGAGCGCCATGTACGAATACGCCGCGATGGCGATTGCGCCGAGCAGCTCGGGCGCGAGCTTGGTGGTCAGGAAAATAGCCGTGGGGCCGTCGGCGCCGCCGATGATGCCGATGGAGGCAGCCTGCGGGCCGGTAAAGCCCAGAAGGATTGCGCCGAAGAACGCCACAAACACGCCCAGCTGCGCGGCAGCGCCGAGAAGCAGGCTCTTGGGGTTGGAGATCAGCGGGCCGAAGTCGGTCATCGCGCCGACGCCCATAAAGATGATGGACGGGTAGATGCCGCCCTTGACACCGACGTAGAACCAGTCAAGCAGTCCCGCGTGCTGCAGGATGTGGCCGTAGCTGTGGTAGTACGGGCTGGCTTCGTTCAGAAACTCCGACCAGAGCTCCGGATGGTAGAGCGCGTTCGTCTCGTTGAGCGCGGCGGAGAGCGACGGGAAGTAGCTGATGTTCGCCAGCAGGCAGCCGAACGCGATGCCGACCAGCAGCAGCGGCTCGAACTTCTTGACGATGCCGAGGTAGAGGAACACGCAGGCAATCACGATCATGACGAGGTTCTTCCAGCCGTCGCCCATGACGATGCCGGCAAAACCGGATTCCACGATCAGCTTGTTCAGCGTGTCGAGCACATTGAACCCGCCGGCAGTAGCAGTAAAGATAGCCATCGTTTGCCCTCCTTACGCCAGAACGACCAGAGGAGCGCCAGTATCCACCACTGCGCCCTTGCTCGTCACGACCTGAGCGACCGTGCCGTCACGCGGGGCGACGATTTCGTTTTCCATCTTCATGGCCTCAAGGATGATGAGCACGTCGCCGGCCTTGACAGCCGCGCCCTGCGTGCAGTTGACCTTGAGGATATTGCCGGGCATCGGCGCCGCGACAACTTCGCCGGCGGCGACAGCCGTGGGTGCGGGCGCAGCGGCGGGCGCCGGAGCAGCCGCAGGCGCGGCAGCGGCAGGCGCAGCAGCAGCAGCAGCGGGCGCGGGCGCATAGGCCTCGTATTCATCGACCAGCATGGCCTGGCCTTCTTCAACCTCGACCTCG
>JBJEYK010000082.1:0-1830 GCA_051886775.1 Candidatus Ventricola sp.
TCCTGCTGGGGCTGTATGCCTTTGTGATCTTCCGCATGCTGCTGCTGGCCTATCATACGCATGATCGCTTCGGCCAGCTGGTGATCATCGGCGTGATGGCCATGCTGATGTTCCATGTGCTGGAGAATATCGGCATGTGCATCGGCGTGATGCCGATCACCGGCATTCCGTTGCCGTTCATCAGCTATGGCGGCACCAATCTGGTGGTGAACATGGCCGGTATCGGCCTGGTGCTCAACGTGACCAAATACAAAAGCTCGATTGACCTGAGCGGTCCTGCGCCGAAATAAGGGCGTTCTTGCGCTATCCTCCCGGGCATATGCTGGAGCATCAGCAGAGAAGAGGGAGGCGCTTCAGGCGTGGAAGACAAGGATCATCGGGTATTTGTGGCGCAGATGAAGCCGCGTGAGCCAAGGACATGGGCTCCGCTGAAAAAACGCAGACATATCAATCAACGGCTGCTGAAGCACACTGCCATATTCGCAGCCGTTTGTCTATGCCTTGGCACAGGCGCATGGCTTGTGCAGGAGGGGCATACCCAGGCGGTAATGAGCCATCTGACCGCCGGCTTTGAATACGACGAAACGCTGGGCAGGCTCCAGTTTGTCAGCAACATTCTGCCCAAGAGCGCAATGGTCTTCCTGACAGGTGGGGACGACCAGCTTGCCTCGATGGCTCAGCCTGCCAGCGCGCAGGTGACGCACGCCTGGAGCGAGCTGGAGCCTTGGCTGGAATACGCCTGCATCGGCGATGTCTCAGCCTGTATGGATGGCGAGATCATGACCATTGTGAAGAATCGGCAGGACGAATACACCGTGCGCGTGCTGCACGATCAGGGGTATGAATCGGTGTACAGCGGCCTTTGCGCCGTCCGGCTTGCCGAGCATGACCGTGTCAGCGCGGGGGAGCAGCTCGGAACAGCGGCGGGCTTTGCCGCGTTTGAGCTGCGCAAGGACGGCCTGTCGGTGCTTCCGGTATTTGAGTAATGCGGATCCGGATTCAGCCGCTGCTGATCGTCTACGCGCTGATCATCGCAGCGTGCGCATCCTGGCAGGTTCTGCTGGGCACATTTGCTGCGCTGGCGATTCACGAGGCCGGTCACTGCCTGGCCGGCAAGCTCGCCGGGGAGACCCTGCGCAGCGTGGAGCTGACGCCGTTCGGCGGCGTGATCACCTACGGCGGAAGTCCGCGAAAGGGTTGGCCCGGCTTTGCCGTGGCCGCTGCGGGGCCGCTGAGCAATTACCTGGCGATGCTGCTTGCACCGTCTGCGTCCTGCGTGCTTGGCACGGAGCTGACACGCGCGTTTGTGCAGGCCAATCTCGCGATGCTCTGCATCAATCTGCTGCCCGCACTGCCGCTGGACGGCGGCAGGATGGTTTTCAGCATCGGCTACTATCTGTTGCCCGTCTCGGCGTTGATCACTGTGCTGACGCGCCTGGGCATAGCAGCCGGCGCTTTGATGCTGGGCATGGCGGGCTACGGACTGTACATGCTGGGGCAGCTGAATGGCTCGCTGGTGATTGTCGGCGTCTATCTGATGCTTTGCGCCGCGCGCAGCCGGCATGTGATGCTTGCGGAAAACCTGTATGCAGTCGTGCAGGAGCGCTGCGGGAGGCAGGACGAGGTACGGCGCGTGCATCTGTTCCGCGTTCCGGCGCAGACGCCGCTCTATGCGCTGCTTGATCCTATGGAGCGCACGACAGCCTGCGCGTTCGTCTACGAGGATGAGACGGGGGAGCATGTCGTCGGGGAAAGGCAGCTTTGCCTGGCACTGCTTCGCAATCCGACGGAGGCAATCGCCTATGCCGGATGCGCGCAGGCGACAGACAG
>JBJEYK010000083.1:0-1823 GCA_051886775.1 Candidatus Ventricola sp.
CCATCAGCCCGCCCGGGGTGTCCTTGATATGTACGCCCGCCTCGCTGAGCTTGAAGAGCAGGCTGCGCAGATGATCGGCGCGCGCGCCGCGCAGCAGCAGCTCGCCGCCGGTGATGGCGCAGGCGCAGGCCATGGTGCCCGCCTCGATGCGGTCGGCAATGGGCTGCCAGGAGGCGCCGTGCAGCCGCTCGACGCCCTCGACGGTGATCGTCGAGGTGCCCGCGCCGCTGATTTTCGCGCCCATGGCCGAGAGGAACGCGGCCAGATCGACGATCTCCGGCTCCTTGGCGGCGTTTTCGATGCGGGTGACGCCGCGGGCCAGCGTGGCGGCCATCATCAGGTTTTCCGTCGCGCCGACGGAGGGCATGTCGAGGTAGATCGTCGCGCCGCGCAGCCGGCCCGAGAGCGTCACGCCGCCGTGGTCGAAGGTGACCTTCGCGCCCAGCGCGCTCATGCCCTTGAGGTGCTGGTCGATGGGGCGCTGGCCAATGGCGCAGCCGCCCGGCAGCGGGATGCGCGCCTCGCCCAGGCGCGTGAGCAGGGGACCGAGCACCAGCACCGACGCGCGCATCTTGCGCACGTCCTCCTCGTCTTGCGGATTGCGGAAGGCATCGGCGGTGAGAATCAGCGCGTGCGACTCGCGCTTGACGCGGCAGCCGCACGCGCGCAGCAGCGAGCAGAGCGTGGAAACGTCGGTCAGCTCCGGCGGGTTTTCGATGCGCACGTCCTCGTCTGTCAGCAGCGCGCCGCACATGATGGGCAGCACCGCGTTTTTGGACGTGCCGATGGGTATCTCTCCCCGCAGGGGCGGGCTTTCGCGTACCGCATAGTGCGCCATAGAGAATCCCTCCGATTTCGTGGCATTGCGGCGGCGAACCCGCTTTGGCGATCGTTCAATCGAAGCGTTGCCTGCCTGATGGCAGAATATGCCGCTGCCAGGCGATGTGTCCGCGTCGCCGCAGGACGATTTTTGCCCGAACGCGGCGCGCGCATGCCGCGCGAAAAGCGCAGGCGGCGGCGGTCTTTTCATTTTATGCTGGAAGCGGCGGCGCGAAAACGG
Source organism: Candidatus Ventricola sp. (assembly GCA_051886775.1). GTDB lineage: Bacteria > Bacillota > Clostridia > Christensenellales > Aristaeellaceae > Ventricola. The sequence continues at coordinate 1,061 of JBJEYK010000083.1, forward strand.
CTGGCCGCGCAAGCGCGGCGCGGGCAGGAAGTGCCAGCGCGAAAAGCCTGCCAGCGCTGCCAGCGCGCCGCAAAATCGAAAGGTTTTTGCCGAAAAAACGGAAAAAAGGAAGGCTTTCGCGCCGCCGGATGATTTTGCATTGCATTTGCGCGGCGAATGGTGTATCGTAGGATCGCATTTCGCGTGCCGATGACGGCACATTCACTCAAGGAAGAGGAGAGGGCGCGATGAGCGAATACCTGAATATCCCGCAGATCTACGGCTGCGACGTCTTCGGCGACAAGGAGATGCGCGAACGCCTGCCCAAGGCGATTTACAGGAGCCTGCGCCGCAGCATGGTCACCGGCGAGGAGCTCGACCCCATCGTGGCCGACGCGGTGGCCGCCGCCATGAAGGAATGGGCCATCCAGCGCGGCGCGACGCACTTCACCCACTGGTTCCAGCCGCTGACCGGCACCACCGCCGAGAAGCACGACTCTTTCATCAGCCCGCAGCAGGACGGCAGCGTCATCCTGGAGCTGCGCGGCAGGGAGCTGATCAAGGGCGAGCCGGACGCCTCGTCGTTCCCGTCCGGCGGCATCCGCGCGACGTTCGAGGCGCGCGGCTACACCGTCTGGGACATCACCAGCCCGGCCTTCCTCTACGACAGCGGCAACACCCGGACGCTGTGCATCCCGACGGCGTTCTGCTCCTACACGGGCGAGGCATTGGACAAGAAGACCCCGCTGCTGCGCTCGATGGAGGCCATCAGCAAGCAGGCCGT
>JBJEYK010000084.1:0-1809 GCA_051886775.1 Candidatus Ventricola sp.
AGCTCCACCGCCGCGTGCTGGAAGCTGGCGGCGATGTCCGCCGCGGGCACCTCCTGCCCGCTCTGGCGCAGCCTGTGCACGGCGTTGATCAGCGCGGTCTTCAGCCCGGAGAAGCTGTAATCGTAGCGCCCCGGCGTCTGCACATGCGGCAGCGCCAGCGCGCGGGGATTGCCCTCGCGGCTGAGCTTGTCCAGCAGCGGCCCGCCCGGATAGGGCAGACCCAGCACGCGCGCCGCCTTGTCGAAGGCCTCGCCCGCCGCGTCGTCCATCGTCTGCCCCAGCAGCGTGTACACGCCGTAGTCGTCCACCCGCACGATATGCGAGTGCCCGCCGGAGGCCACCAGGCACACGAACGGCGGCTGCAAATCGGGATGCGCGATGTAGTTCGCGCTGACGTGCCCCTCGATGTGGTTGACCGGGATCAGCGGCTTGCCCGCGGCATAGGCCAGCGCCTTTGCCGCCGACACGCCGATGAGCAGCGCGCCCACCAGCCCCGGCCCATAGGTGACGGCCACGGCGTCCACGCCTGCCAGCGCCAGGCCCGCCTTTTTCAGGCACTCGTCCACCACCGGGGAAATGCTCTCCACATGCTTGCGCGAGGCAATCTCCGGCACCACGCCGCCGTACATCGCGTGCAGCGGGATCTGCGAGGAAATGATCGAGGCGAGCACCTCGCGCCCGTCGCGCACGATGGCCGCCGCCGTCTCGTCGCAGCTGGATTCGATCGCCAGGATCGTCGCGTGGCCGCTGCTTCTCAGGCGCTCAGCCTGCTCCCTGGCGCTCTGTTCGTAATTCATGCTTCTTCTCCCTTGTCCAGATGGCGGCGGATCATGCCGGAGACCGTCCATTCCACCGCCAGCAGCATCGCCCAGGCGAGCGCAAGCATCCGCAGCGCCCGGCTCACGACGCTCAGCAGCGCCTGCTCGAAAAGCACCTGAGGCATCATGCGGATCAGGATGTCCGTCTGCGGATCCAGCAGCCACAGGTCGTTGTCAAACAGCAGCTCGTGCATCCGCACGAACGCCGCCTCAAAGCCCGCCGAGCGAATCACAAGCGCCGCGCCCACGGCAGCAAGCGCCGCCAGCGCCACAGCCGCCAGCACGCCGATGGCCCGCGGCAGCATGCGGCGCCTGAGCCTTGCACCCGTCCACGCCGCAACGACCGCCAGCGCGGCGGCCAGCGACAGGCACATTCTGCTCATCCTATCGATCGCCGTAAGGATGCTGCGCACATCCATCATGTGCCGGCTCTCTTTTTCATTCAGGATGTCCGTCGGCAGCGCATCGCTGCGCCCCATCACATACGCCGCCAGATCACGCCCCAGCGCCTCCTGCTGCGCCTCGTCCAGGCCGATGGCTGCGCTCACCTCCGCCTCGGAGGCAAAGCCGTGCGCCTGCATGACCGCCTGCCGGGACTGCGCGGCGTAAAACGTCTCGTCCCCGGCGACGCCTATGACCGCCAGGCCCACGGCGCCCAGCGCCGCAAGCAGCACCATCAGGCCCGTCAGAATGCCGGTAATCCATGCCATCCTCATCATTGCTCGTCTCCCTGAAATGAAAGCCCCTCCCCCATGGACCGGAGAGGGAAGAACCGGGTTCAAGGCAGTCCGTTCAGACTCTCTTCTTCGCTTTGGGGCACAATGACCCGATGATCACTGCATTTGCAGATACGCCGTGATGAAGCCGTCGATTTCGCCGTCCATCACCGCGTCCACGTTGCTCGTCTCGTAGCCGGTGCGGTGATCCTTCACCAGGGAATACGGATGGAAGACGTAGGAGCGGATCTGGCTGCCCCACTCGATCTTCTTCA
>JBJEYK010000085.1:0-1805 GCA_051886775.1 Candidatus Ventricola sp.
GCTTTGAGCTGCGCGACGCGGCGTCCATCGCCATCATCGGCGCGGCGGACGGCCCGACCTCGATCTACGTCGCCCAGACGCTCAAGAGCAATTACACCGCGGCCATCATCGTGGCGGCGTATTCCTACATGGCGCTGGTGCCGATTGTGCAGCCCTTCTGCATCCGGCTGGTGACGACGAAAAAGGAGCGCATGATCCGCATGGAGTACACGCCGGGGCAGATCAGCAAGGCGACGCGCATCCTGTTCCCGATTGTGGTGTCGGTGATTGCCAGCCTGGTCGCGCCGGACTCGGCGGCGCTGGTGGGCTTTTTGATGTTTGGCAACCTGCTGCGCGAGTGCGGCGTGCTGCGCAGCCTGTCGGAGACGGCGCAGAACGTGCTGGCCAACCTGATTTCGCTGCTGCTGGGCCTGACGGTGGCCGTGCGCATGCAGGCGGAGAGCTTCCTGGTGCCCGAAACGCTGATGATCCTGGCGCTGGGCCTGATCGCGTTCATGTTCGACACGTTCGGCGGCGTGTTCTTCGGCAAGCTGATCAACCTGTTTGCCAAGAAGAAGATCAACCCGATGATCGGCGCAGCGGGCATCTCCGCCTTCCCGATGTCCTCGCGTGTCATCGCGAGGATGGCCAAGGAGGAGGATCCGGGCAACTTCATCCTGATGCAGGCGGCGGGCGCGAATGTCGCCGGGCAGGTGGCGTCCGTCATCGCGGGCGGCCTCGTCCTGGCGATGATCAAGCCGCTGGTCATGCTGTGAGCAAAGGAGGACAAGAGCGATGAAAATCGACGTGCAGGCGTTCCTCGCCTCGCTGAAATTCCTGGTCGAGGGCTGGCTGAGCATCTTCGTGGTCATGGGCGTGATTATTGCGGTGATCTGGGCGCTGAACCGCCTGACCAGCCGCGGCGAGGGCTGAGCCGATTCCATAGTATTTCGCAAAACAGAGCGCCGCGCATTGCTTTCCAGAAATGCTGAAGCAATGCGCGGCTTTTTTTGTCGCGGCAGGGGGCCGGCGGGCGCGCAGGCCCGCATTTTCGCGCGGCGGGCAGGAGAAGGCCGGCACCGCCGCGAATGGATGCACGGTTGGAAGGACGAACCATCCACAAGAGCAACGGAAAGAAATGAAACGGGAGAGATTGCCATGGAACAAGTCCGGATGGGCATTGTCGGCCTGGGCGACATGGGCCTTAAGCACGCGCAGGTCATCCTGCGGGAGGTGCCGGAGGCGCGCCTTTGCGCCGTGGCCACGCGCAACGCGCGCAACCTCGGGCGCCTGCTGGCGCTGCCGGGTGCAGAAGGGGTGCGGGTGTTTGACACGCCTGCGCAGATGTACGAAAGCGGCGCCGTCGACGCGGTGCTCATCGCCTCGCTGCACCGCGCGCATGTCGCGCAGGCGACGCAGGCGTTTGCCGCGGGCATGCATGTGCTGCTGGAGAAGCCCGTCGCCGTGTCCACCGCCGAGGCGCGGGCGCTCGTGCAGGCGGCGGACGCGAGCGGCAGGGCGTTCGGCGCGATGTTCAACGTGCGCACGAACCCGGCCTATCGCCGGATGAAGGAGATCGTCGGCTCCGGCGAAATGGGCGGCATCCGCCGCACGAGCATGATCGTCACCGACTGGTTCCGCGCGCAGAGCTACTACGACTCCGGCGCGTGGCGCGCCACCTGGCGCCGGGACGGCGGCGGCGTGCTGCTCAATCAGGCCCCGCACAGCCTGGACCTGTGGCAGTGGGTGTGCGGCATGCCGGTGCGCGTGCGCGCGTTCTGCGGCCTGGGCCGCTGGCACGACATCGAGGTGGAGGACGACGTGAC
>JBJEYK010000086.1:0-8406 GCA_051886775.1 Candidatus Ventricola sp.
ACCTCGTGCCGAAGTATCGCGACGAGTTCGAGTGGGGCGGCGTCTTCGCCATGAATCCGGGCAAGACCTTCCTCACCGGCGAGCAGTACGCCGAGATGATCGAAAAAATCAAGGCCAACCTGTAATCACAGCAAAAGGCAAGAGCGCCTCTCCGCCATCCGCGGCAGGGGCGCTCTTCTTGATGGGCGATCCGCATCCGGCGCGCAGGGCTGCCGCCGGCTCACAGGGCCTTCTCCATCGCCCGCAGCAGCAGGGCCAGGTTGTCCATGCAAAGCGTGATGTCCTTCGCGGTGTGGATGTGATCCAGGTACAGGAGGCGTTCTCCCTTGAGCGCCGCCAGCGCCGTCCCTCGCGGAAACAGCATCTGATCGGATGGATAGATGTACTGCGGGAACGCGCCGCTCACCACCCGCCAGCCGTCCGCCTGCGTCAGCTCCTCCAGCGCCGCCAGCAGATGCCGCGCCTGCGCGCAGCGCATGCCCGCTTGAGACCCGGTGAACAGCAGCGTGCGCCCGTCGCCCACGCAGTCCAGGTTCAGTATAAACCGCCGTGCGGCGCGCGGATGCCGCCGGATGAACGCCGCCGAGCCGAGCAGCCCCTTCTCCTCGTTGTCGAACAGGACGAAGGCCACGCCCCTCTTTGCAGCCAGCGCGCGCATGGCCAGCAGAAGCAGCAGCACGCCGGAGGTGTTGTCGTTCGCGTTGTGCGGATTGGCCGGGCCAGCCAGCATCGCCCCCAGCACAGCTGCCGCGCCCAGCAGGCCAAGCAGCACGCCGGCAGCCCCGCTGCCCGTCAGTCGCGTCGAGAGCAGGCCGCACCCCACGCCCGCAAGCACGATCGCCGCATACAAGAGCGCCTGCGTCAGCAGGAAGACCGGCCAGCTCCCCGGCGTCGACACATTCGGGAAAAACAGCCGCGTGCAGGTGTCGTAGTGCGCCGTGATGATCGTCGCGGCGCGCTCCACGTCGCCCAGCACCAGGTTGCGCGTGCGCAGAAGCCGGCCGCTCTCCTCGATTTGTGCCGGGATGCCCAGCGCAGCCGCCTGCTCCCGGGCAAAGCGCAGGAACGCCGTCTTCTGCCCCTCTGTCTTGCGCACGCCGTAATCCGTGAGCAGCGCGCGTAGCAGCTGCCTGTCCTCCATCGGCTCCGCCCCCTTCGTATGCAGGCATTATAGCATGCGCGCCGCCCGGCGGCAAGCGCCATTGACAGCGCCGCTGCGCGTTGCTATAATAATCGGAAAAAGCCTGCAAAGGAGTCCTTTCGATGACATACACGGAAGCGATGGCGCTGCTGCGCCAGTATAACAGCGAACCCTTCCACCTCGCCCACGCGATCACCGTGTCGAAGGTGATGCGCCGCATGGCCGATGCCCTCGGCTACGGCGAGGAGGCCGATTTCTGGGCCGTCGTGGGCCTGCTGCACGATATCGACTTTGAGCGCTGGCCCGACGAGCACTGCAAGAGGTGTGTGGAGCTGCTCGAGCAGGCCGGCTGCGACGCGCGGCTGATCCACGCCGTCGTCTGCCACGGCTACGGCCTGTGCACGGACGTCGCGCCGGAGCACGAGATGGAGAAGGTGCTCTTCGCCTGCGACGAGCTGACCGGCCTGATCGGCGCGTGCGCCAAGATGCGCCCCTCCCACAGCATCACGGACATGGACCTCAAGAGCCTGAAGAAGAAGTACAAGACCCGCGCCTTCGCCGCGGGCTGCTCGCGCGAGGTCATCGCCCAGGGCGCAGAGATGCTCGGCTGGCCGCTGGACGACCTGCTCTCGCGCACGCTGGAGGCCATGAAGCCCGACGAGGCCGCCATCCAGGAGGAGCTGGCCGCACTGAGCTGAGGCTGCGACGGGGGATTCCATCTCCCGCTCCCAGCCTGGGGTCATATTCCTTCTCCGCTTCGCGCCTGTCATCGCGGCGCGTCACGCGCGCTCAGAAGATATTCTCCAGCGTGAGCGCCTGCCGCTCATAGACGTGCTCGATGCCGCCCTCCAGCTCCGCGGCGTAGACCATCGCGGTGGCGGCGTCCTGCTTTTCCAGCGCGGCAATCAGGCGCGAAATCGCGTAGCGCACCTCGTCCGTGGAGCTGTGGTTCACGATCATCTCCAGAAAGCCCGCTCTTTCGTCCCACGTCCTGTCCAGGGCGTGGGCTTTTTGCATGGCGTCCTCCAAACGATCCGCCCGGATGCCCGCGAGGATGTCCTGCGTCTGCTCGTACGCATAGGCGGTGATGCGGTGCACGGCGATCTGCTCCGCCGCGCAAATCAGCCCCAGCAGAGCCGCGCTGACGAGCATGATGATGATCTTCCTGCTCATGCTACCACCTCACCTGTCCCTCCGGCATTGCCTGAATGCGCAGCAGCCGCCCCTGCCTGCCCTTCTCCTGCACAAGCAGCTCGCCCTGCGTCGTGAGCAGCGCGACCAGCACGTCCGCGTCGCGCTCGATGCCCTGCCCCCGGAGCAGGCGGCGCAGCCAGCCCTCATCCTTCCCCGCGAGGGCCAGCGTGCGCGGCTGCAGCTTGCCGTCCAGGATCAGCGTCAGCGGGATGCCGTCGTAGGCTTCCTCCATCCCCAGCTCGCCGCGGGTAGCCGGGCGGCTGTGGGCGGCGGGAAATACGCTCAGCGCGCCGTTCGTCTCCAGGATGACGCTGCCCGTCTCATGCAGGCCGATCAGCCCCTTCGAGCGGATGCCCTCCATCAGATCCGACAGGTCGAAGCACAGCCGGGAAAGCTCGTCCTCGCAGATTCGACCGTCGCGCACCAGCACGCTGGGCCGCCCGCAGATGATCGCACGCAGGCGGATGCTCCAAAACGCCAGGCTGCTGAGCAAGCTGTGCATCAGCAGCAGCGTGACAATCGCGATCACGCCGCCCAGCAGCGGAATCTCGACGTCGCCCATCGGCTGCGTCGCCAGGTCGGAGATCATCAGGGTGATGACGACCTCGTAGGGCTGGAGCTGGGCCAGCTGCCGCTTGCCCATCAGGCGCAGCACGATCGTGGTCACAAAAAACAGGATGACAGTGCGGATAAAGCCGGTCAGCACGAGACCATCTTCCTCCCTTCGGTACTCGTGCTTATCGTTTCCATGGGCTTGGCCGGGTATGCGCATGGGCGCACAGGTCAGATCGCAGCCAGTGGACGCCCCCGAAAAGCCTTGCAAAGCCGTTCTGTGCCCGCTGCACGCTTTTGCACGATTTCCTCCCACACAAAAAGGAGCCGTCTCCGGCTCCCGAATCGATTGGATTATGCGCGCATGGCGTAGCCGCCGTCTACCTTCTTCCAGACGGCCTCGCGGCCCGCGTGGTACGCGCCCACAGCCGCATGCAGCATGGCGATGCCGCGATCCAGCGGCGCGTACTTCTTGTAGATCGTGCTGGCCTCGAGGATGGACACGCTCATCGTGTCGGCCTCGAGCTTCCAGGGCTGGAGATTGACGGCGCTGGGCGCGAGCCGCGCGGCGAGCACGGCTTCCTTCTGCCAGACGCCGAGCTTGTCCAGCTCCTCCTCCGTCCTGCCGCAGAGCTTGGCAAGCTCCTTGCGCTTGGGGGCAAACGCCGGCGGATTGCACTTGCCAATCGCGATCACACAGTGAACGACCTCGTCGTTTTGCAGGTTCACGTTGCGGCTGACGACGTCGGGATAGTAGCCCGCGCCGAGCCAGCAGGTGCCCAGGCCCATATCGGTCGCCTCCAGCACGAGCGCCTCGCCCATGAAGCCCTCCAGCTCCATCGGGGTGCCCTTCTTGGCGACGATCACGGCGTACACATCCGTGCCCTTGATCTGGCTCTTCAGCCCCGGGCCTTTGAACATGCGCACGGTGATGCCCTGCCAGCTCAGCTTGCGGCACAGCACGCCCAGGCGGCTGAGCTGCTCTTTATCCGGGGCGCCGGTGTACGCCCGCACAGAGCTGCGGCGATGCAGGGCGTCGTACCAGCTCTTTTCCAGCTTCAATTCAAACATGATGATCGCTCCTCACCCATGAAAGTCCTGTATCGTATACTTTAGCACGTTTTGCCCCGGGCTGTCAACGGCTATCGTTGACCGGCAAACACAGAATGATCGTCCGGCAAGCCGTTGGAGCGCCGCAAGCAAAAAACGGAGAGCCGGTCTCCCAGTTCTCCGTTCATGGGCACGGTAGGGTTCACTCGCCCAGCCCGGCAGGCACAGTCTCGTCCTGTTCAGTCGCGTCCTGCGCAGCCTCGTCCGGCGTGGCCTCGGCAGGGGTGGCCTCGCCCGGGGTCGCCTCGGCGGCGGGGGCAATGGCCACCGCGATCATCTGAGGCGGCAGAGACATGGTGGAGATGCCCGTCGTGTAGGCGACGATCTGCTCGCCCACCGCGACGTCCATCGCGTCCTCCGGCAGCGACAGGCGCACCTCGCCCTGCTCCGTCATGACCATCACGCCGCCCTCCAGCAGCTCCGTCACCACGCCCTCCAGCCGGTAGACGCTCACGCGCAGCGCGGTGACCTGCGGCGGCAGGGAGCGGGTCATCATGCCGTTAAAGAGCACAAAGGCCGTCTGACCGATTTCGAGCGCGTCCACGCCCTCAATGATCGTGTCGTCGTTCAGCCAGACCTGCACCTCGCCCAGCTCCGGCACGTCGACCAGAATGTGATCGTCCCCGACGGCTACGATCTCGCCGCACAGGTCGGCAAACTCCTCCATCTCCGGCGCATCCTCCTGCGCCTCGTCCTCCTGCTCCGGCCAGGCCGGCACGTCAAGCTCCTGCCTTGCACCCTCCTGCGCCACGGCGTACACCGCGCCGAAGGCCACCAGCATCGCCAGCACGAGCATCATCAGCTTCTTCATCGTTCATATCCTCCTGAGGTTATTGTCCTCGGGCCTCGCTGCCCGACAATACATAGACGATGCTCAGCGGCAAAAGGTTCCCGGTTTCAGCAAACAAATCCTGGCATCCACGGCTCTCGGAGGAAGGGAAAGCAGCATAATGCCGGTGAATCCGGCAGATTGGTGAGGACAGAGGCGGCCTGAGGGAATCAGCGCCGCTCCCCGCCGCGGCATGCTTCAAAGACGCATTCCGCCGAAAACCGTCAAGCTGAAACCGACAGCCATGAGCTGCAATGCACCATTTCGGCCAAAGGATTCCAGGGACAGAAAAAAGCCCCGATATCTTGACAATATCAGGACTTTCCATGGCGCAGAAGGAGGGATTTGAACCCTCGCGCCGCTTCACGCAGCCTACTCCCTTAGCAGGGGAGCCCCTTCGGCCTCTTGGGTACTTCTGCACGGCCTGCGATATGAAATTGGATGGCGGAGAGAGAGGGATTCGAACCCCCGGTACCTCTCGGTATCACTGGTTTTCAAGACCAGCGCCATAAACCACTCGGCCATCTCTCCAGTCTGTTCGAACCAGCAGAGCTATTATATGACAGTGCGCCCGCTTTGTCAACCCCTTTTTTCCCGCATCGCGAAAATCCGGGGGAAATCCGGGAATGCCAGTCGTGCTCGCTTGCGGGCTGTGCAGGATACGCCCCGCCTCCTGCGCGCAGGAGGCGGGGCGTCATTCACTTCCGGAAGGCCAGCAGCGCGTTCTTTCCTGCCGGGCGCAGGCTGCTCTCCGCCACGCGCAGGCGTCTGGCGGTGTCCCAGCGCGATTCGCCCGCAGCCGGCCAGACCAGCACAAAGCCCTGCTCCTGCTTCTCCTGCGGGCGCTGCGTCACATCGGTCACGGCGCGGATGTGCGCCGCGCCATGCTGCGTCGCGCGCAGCCCCAGCACACAGCGCACCTCGGCGCGGTCGCTGGTGGTCGGGCCGGCGCTGGCCTCGATGACGCCTGCCTGCGCCGTCACGCCCTCCGTCGCCTCGACCGGGAAGGTCATGGCAAACGGCTCGCGCGTGTGCACGGCAACCGGAATATCGGAGTCCACCGGCAGATAGACCAGCGTAACCCCCATCACGCCCTCCGCGTCGAGCCGGCGGCCATTGGGCGACACCGCCGCGATCGTCGGCATGGCGCACACATGCAGCACCGTGTCAATCGGCGGCGCGTCCTTGGGCAGCATCACCTGAATGCGCGCGCTCTCGCGCACCTCCGCCGTCTCCTCGAATGCGTGAATGTCCAGCTCCTCCGTCACCGGCTCCAGGATCGCGCCGCGCGTGCTGTACAGGTCCGCCAGGATCGTCTGCTCCTGCTGGCTGCACAGGCGCAGCGTCACCTGCACCTCCGCTTCCACGCGCAGGGTGCGGCTCTTGTCGTTCTCCACCGAGTCCGCCATCACGTCGACGATCTCCGCCGTCGCCCGTGGCTGCGCGTTCTCGGGAAGATCAGCCTCGATGGCGACCTCGAAGGGCAGCTCGTGCATCGTCGTCACCAGCGGATTGCCATTCTCCGCCGGGCGATGCAGGACGCGCACCTCGATCGTGCCGGTCACGCCGATGCGCCCGCTGCCGCCGGAAAGCTCGCCCGTCGTGGCGGTCGCCGTCGCGCTGAGCACATCGCCCACCCCCAGCTTGGCCGGCAGGTCGAACTCCTCGCGCGCGAGCGTTCTGCCCGTGCCCAGCGTCTGCGTCATGCAGAAGGTCACCGTCTGCATCCGGGTCTGGAGTGCGTCCCCGGTCAGGCCGTCCGCCTCTGCAGCCGTCACGCCGGATACCAGCTCCTTCTCCAGCGTCTCAAAGGCCTCCGCCCGCAGCCCCAGCAGCGCGCGCAGCGTCATGCGGCCGTTGCCCGGAATGCCCTCCGTCTCCTGAACCGCCGCTGACACGCACAGGCGCATCGTCGGCGTGATCTCCGGCAGCACCAGCGTGTGATCGAAATTGCAGCTCGTCTCCAGCGCACGCACGCGCGTCAGATCGCCCTGCGTATAGAGCACCTGGAAGCAGACGCGCCCGCGCACGCCCGCCTCGCCCACGCCGGGCTGCGTCTGCTCCAGATGCGCCTGCGCCTGCACGCTCAGCACAGTCACCGCGTCGCGCATGCTGCCCGGCAGCGTCGCCTCGCCCTCGATGGTCACCTGCTCCTCGCCGCGGGTCACAAGCCGCTCAAAGCGCAGCGTCGTCTTATCCAGTTCCACGCGTCGTCCCTCCCTTTGTCCAGCCTTTGCCTTCCAGCGTATGCGCGCACACAGGAAAAAAGACTGTCCGCCCGCGCGGCATTGATCTGTCGGCGGGGATATGCTACAATAGACGAAAATGCACAGGAGGACACGCGCATGAGCCTGAAGGAACAGATGGAAACGGGAAAGGTCTACGTCGAATTCGGCCACGCCGATCCGGCGGATCAGGCCTATGAGCAGCAGATCGAAGCGCAGCGCCAGCTGGCCAAGTCGCTCTGCTTCGATTACAATCAGACCCGACCGACCGACCTGGCGCGCAAAGCCGCGCTGCTGGATCAGCTGCTGGGCAGCCACGGCGAGGGGCTGTGGATGGAGGCGCCGATCCACTTTGCCTACGGCAGCAATACGCACATGGGCGCGCATGTGTACGCCAATTTCAACCTCACCGTGGTCGACGACGGCGAATGCCGCATCGGCAGCTATGTGATGTTTGCGCCAAACGTGGTGATCTCCACCACCGGTCACCCCGTTCACCCCTCCTTCCGGGACAAGGGCGCGCAGTTTTCCCTGCCGGTTGTGATTGAGGATCATGTGTGGGTCGGCTCGAATGTGACCATCATGCCCGGCGTGACGATCGGGGAAAACAGCGTCATCGGCGCGGGCAGCGTGGTCACGCAGGACATCCCCGCCAACGTCGTCGCCTGCGGCGTCCCCTGCCGCGTCCTGCGCCCGATCACGGACGAGGATCTGCGCTTCTATCGCAAGGGCATGGCGATCAACGAGGACTGGAACAAGTAAGCGCCAGCAAAAGAGGCGGGCTGCCAGACGGAAAATCATCCGCGCGGCAGCCCGCCCTTGTCAAAACAGCCGCCGCACGGAAACGTGCGGCGGCGTTGTGTTTTGTGTCAGGTGATCCGTTCGAAGCCGGGATTACAGCTTCGGGCCGGCGGCGACGAGCGCCTTGCCCGCGTCGTTGCCGGTGTACTTCACGAAGTTCTTCACGAAGCGGCCAGCCAGATCCTTGGCCTTGGTCTCCCACTCGGAGGCGTCGGCGTAGGTGTCGCGCGGGTCGAGGATGGCGGGGTTGACGCCCGGCAGAGCGGTCGGCACCTCAAGATCGAACAGCGGGATCTTCTTGGTCTCGGCCTTGAGGATGTCGCCGCTGAGGATCGCGTCGATGATGCCGCGGGTATCCTTGATGGTGATGCGCTTGCCGGTGCCATTCCAGCCGGTGTTGACCAGATAGGCCTTCGCGCCGTTAGCCTCCATCTTCTTGACGAGCTCCTCGGCGTACTTGGTCGGGTGCAGCTCCAGGAAGGCCTGGCCGAAGCAGGCGGAGAAGGTCGGGGTCGGCTCGGTGATGCCGCGCTCGGTGCCGGCCAGCTTCGCGG
>JBJEYK010000087.1:0-8349 GCA_051886775.1 Candidatus Ventricola sp.
CCTCGCCCGCCAGCTCCAGGCCGCTGAGCGCGTCCACCGTGATGGTCACTGGCTGACCGGCGGCCACGGACACCACGTCCAGCTCGTCCACGGCGATGGTCAGGTTCATATCCTCGCCCTGGAGGATGGAGCCGATGAGCGTGCCGCTGGTGATCTCGTCGCCCTCCTGCACCTCCAGCGTAGCCACGGTGCCGTCGCATGGGGCGACGATGATCAGGCTTTCGCGCTGCGCCTTGGCCTCAGACAGCTCCTTGGCAGCCGTCTCGCGCTGCAGGCGCAGGTTTTCCAGCGTCAGCGTCAGCGGCGGATCCTCGAGGGTGAACATCGTCTCCCTGCGGTTGATCTTCTCGCCCACCACGGCGCGCACGCTCTTGATCGTGCCGCCGAAGGAAGAGACGGCCATCGGCTTGTTCACCTGAAGCGTCGTCTCGCCCACGACCTCGCCCGACTCCTTCTTGATGGTGACGGACGCGCCCATCGGCAGATCGTCGTTGAGCACGGTGATCGTCGCGCGGGTGCCCTGCTGCGTGAGATCGACCACAGTGCCCGTCTCGTCGATGCCCTCGCCGACGACGCGCACCGTCTCGTCCAGCGTCAGGTCAAACGCGTGCTCGTTGCTGGCCAGCTCGGCCTTCATCCGTCCATCGGTGGAGATGATCGCCAGCGCGCCCTCGCGGCGGAAGACCGCCAGCGCGTCGTCGCCCACGCCGGCATAGACCGCCATCACGCGGCCTGCCGCCGGTGCGAGCACGGTCGTCACCTTGCTGCCCGCGGCGGTGCCGGTGATCGTCTCGTCCAGCTCCCAAAGGTCAAACTCCAGATCGGTGATCGTGTCGTCGATATCCTCGTTCGTCAGCACGGCCAGGATGTCGCCCTCCCGAACCTCGTCGCCGACGGAGACGCGCAGCTCGGTCAGCGTGCCGTCGGCCTCGGCCAGCAGATTGGGCTGGTTGCGCGCAGAGGTCGTGCCCGTGCCATAGACGGTCTCCGCCATCCCGCCGCGCGCTACCTGCGCCCGCGAATAGGTCTGTTCGCCGTCGTCGTTGCCCGTGCCGCTCTGGATATACGCCCGCAGGCCAAACAGACCCGCTGCCGCCACCACAGCCAGCAGCACAAGCCGCTTAACCCACCGCCCAATCGCGCGTCCGGCCCTGCCGCGGCGCTTGTTCTTCCTGGTATCGCTCATGATCATTCCTCCGCTCCGGATTCGATTGTTCAAATCCGGGGTTCATTGTAGCGGAAATTCATGGCAATATTGTGAACTCAAAGCAAAACAACCGCAAATCCCTATGCCTGCACGGCGTCCAGCATCGCATAGGTGGCCGGGCCGACGACGCCGTCCGCCGTCAGGCCGTGACGCTGCTGGAATTGCCGCACCGCCGCGCGCGTCACCGCGCCAAGCTTTCCATCCGCGCCATAGGGCGCAAGCGAGTAGCCCAGCCCCATCAGCCGCCGCTGGAGCGCCAGCACGTCCGCCCCCTCCATCCCCCGGCGCAGCGTCCGCCTCGTCTCCTGTGCGGGCGGGAGAACCGGCTCGCCCGCCGGCGCGTCGTAATCGACCGCCAGGCGCGCATAGTGGGTGAAGGTCGTGTCCTCGATGCGGCGGCGCACCACGCCATAGGCATGCCCGCGCGCATCAATCTCCTCGCCGCCGCCGATGGACACGCCCGCATGCGTCATCCGCGTGCCGGTGAGCGTGAACAGAAACAGCCCCGCCTCGTCGGGCATATCGCCAAGCAGCCTGCGCTCCTGCCACACGCCCTGCGCGCGCCACTGGCTGGACGTGCCGCTGGGCAGCACAATGCCCGCCGCCCGCGCCACCACGCGCGTGAGCTGCGCGCAGTCGTAGCAAGGCAGGCCGATCCACCTGGGGCCGTACCGGGCAATCAGACCGGCATACTGAGGATACTGCCTGGCCTGCTGCTCCAGCCGTTTCGGCGTGCAGATCCAGCCCGTCGCGCCGTAGACATAGCCGCAGCCCACCAGGGCCTTTGCCAGGGTCACCATCGCCTCTCTCTTGGTCGGCATAAAAAGCATCCCCCCTTGCCCTCAGCCTATGAGGGATGGAGGGATCGTGTGAATCAGGGCTTTTCCCGCACCCACGCGCGCAGGGCGGCGAACATCGCGTCCTCGCCCTCGTCGCGCAGGAGCGTGAGAAAGCGTTCCAGCGCGGCGCGGGTGTCCGGGTGCATGGCGTCGCGGAGCTTGCCGTGCATCAGATAGGCCAGCGGCGCGCCGTCGTCGTAGGCCTTGCCCTTGTAGATCTTGCTGGCGGCGACCCTGTCGCAGAGCATCTCCGCCAGATAGCGCCGAGGCATCGCCATGGGCGCGTAGCCGCCGCGCTCGATGCTGTAATCCGTCCAGTATTCCCAGTGGTGGCGGTTGCGCCCCTTGTGGTGCATCCACGCCAGCGAGTAGCCCAGCGCGCGGCGCTCGTCCTCGGTCGGCGAGTGCGTGCCGTCGAAATAGCGCACGCCCTGGAAAAACTCCGTCGGGCTGTACTTGGACAGGTCGTGCTGCAGCCCCTGGGCAAGAATACCCGCCTTTGCGCAGTGCACGATGACCAGATGGCGGTGGCGGGTCACGGTGGACAGATGTCCGAAGAATTTCTGAATCGTGTTCATACGCTCACCCGCCCGCTATCGAGCACCTCGCAGCACACCGCGCCGCCCAGGCATGCCTCGCCCTGATAAAATACCATGCTCTGCCCGGGGGTCACGGCGCGCTGCGGCTCCTGTGCCGTCACCCGCACGCGCCCGCCGTCCAGCAGCTGCACATGCACGCGCTGATCCGGCTGGCGGTAGCGATAGCGGCAGGTGCAGTCGAACTCGCTGCCCGGGGCCTCGCCCGCGATCCAGGTGGCCTCCTCGCCGATGGCGTTTCGGCTGTAAAGCAGCGGATGATCCGCGCCCTGGGCGACGATCAGCTCGTTTCGCTCCATGTCCTTAGCCAGCACAAACCAGCGGCCCCCGTCCGCGCCGCCGCCCTCCACGCCGCCGATGCCCAGTCCCCGGCGCTGGCCGAGGGTGTAGTACATCAGCCCGTCGTGCCGGCCGACCACGCGGCCGTCCAGCGTGCGCATGTCGCCGGGCTGCGCCGGCAGGAACTGCTGGAGAAACGGCTTGAACCGCCGCTCGCCGATGAAGCACACGCCGGTGGAGTCCTTCTTGCCGGAGGTCGCAAGCCCTGCCTCCGCGGCGATCTCGCGCACCTGCGCCTTGGAAAGTCCCCCGACGGGGAACATCGCCCTCTCCAGCGCATGCTGGCCGAGCATATAGAGGAAGTAGCTTTGATCCTTGTTCGCGTCAGCGCCGCGCAGCAGCAGACGCCTGCCGTCCGGCGCGTCGCCCAGGCGGCAGAAGTGCCCCGTCGCCAGCGCGTCCGCGCCCAGCTCCATCGCGAAATCGAGGAACGCCTTGAACTTGATTTCCCGGTTGCACAGCACGTCCGGGTTGGGCGTGCGCCCCCTGCGGTACTCGCTGAGGAAATAGGAAAACACCCGGTCGGCGTACTCCTTCGCGAAATTGACCGAGTAATACGGGATATCAATCCGCTCGCAGACCGCACGCACGTCGGCCCAATCGCTCTCGCTGGTGCACACGCCGTTTGCGTCCTTTTCCTCCCAATTCTTCATGAACACGCCGATGACCTCGTGCCCCTGCCGCTTGAGCAGAAGCGCCGCGACGGAGGAATCCACGCCGCCGGACATGCCCACCACAATTCTTGCCATGGTGATTCTACTCCGAAATTCGTTGTATCGATGGTTTACCGCGCGTCCAGCCGCGCGTCGACCGCGGCGAGCATGTCGCGCGTCACAGCTTCAATAGGCTGTGACGCGTCCACCGTGACCACGCGCGAAAGGCCGTCCGCGTAGAGCGTCTCATACGCTTCAAATGTCCTGCGGTAGAAGCTCTCCTGCTGGCGCTCGAGCCGGTCCGGCTCGGACGCGCTGAGCCTGCGCGCCAGCGCCTTCTCCGGCGGCATGCGCAGGTAGACCGTGACGTCCGGCATGGTGCCGCCCACCGCCAGCGCGTTGAGCTGCGCAATCCGCTCCACCCCCAGCGCACGCCCGCCGCCCTGATAGGCAACTGACGAATCGACAAACCGGTCGCACACCACTGCGCAGCCGCGCTCGAGCGCCGGGCGAACGAGCGCACGCACGTTCTGCGCGCGGGAGGCCGCGTAGAGATAGGCCTCCGCCTCGTCGCACAGCGCGGCGTTCGCCGGATCGAGCACCAGCGCGCGGATCTTCTCGGCCACCTCGTCGCCACCCGGCTCGCGCGTGACGCACACCTGCCAGCCACGCTGGCGCAGATGCGCGATCAGCGCCTCGCGCTGCGTCGTCTTGCCGCAGCCGTCCATCCCCTCCATGGAGATGAACACGCCCTTCTCGCGCGGCGCATCGCCCAGCAGCAGCGCCGTCAGCTCCTCCACCGTATCCACCACATGCGTCGCGCCCGCGTCCTCCAGCTCCTGCGCACTGCCGTAGCCGTAGGCCACGCCGACGGTGTCGATGCCGTTGCTGCGTCCGCCCTCGATATCGTAGCGCCGGTCGCCGATCATCACAGGCGTGCCGCCCAGCAATGCGACTGCCCGGCGCACGATGTCGGACTTGTCGGCGTGCTTGACCTCAAAGCCCGGGCCGACGATGGCATCCAGGTACGGGGCCAGGCCAAACAGCTTGGCGATCCGCTCGGCGAACACCTGCGGCTTGGCCGTAGCGATGGCGATTTTCGCGCCGTTTTTCTTCAGGCTGCGCAGCAGCGTCGGGATGCCCTCATAGACCTCGTTCTCCGCATAGCCCTCGCGTGCAAAGCGTTCGCGGTACAGCTCCGTCGCGCGCTGCGCCTGCTCGTCGTTCATGCCGACAATCTCCTTGAACGACAGGAACAGCGGCGGCCCGATAAACGCCTTGAACTGCTCCTGCGTTAAGCCCGTGAAGCCGAGCTTCTCCGCCGCGTAGAGCGCGGAGCGGGTGATGCCCTGCTCCGAGCGCGTCAGCGTGCCGTCCAGATCGAACAAGATGGTGGTATACCTCATGCCTTCCTCCTGCGCCGGGGCTTGTCCGGCTCGTTGGGCTTGCCCGGCTTCCCGGCCTGCTTGCCGCGAGCAAGCTCCTCACGCGCCCATTCGACCGCCTCCGGCTTCACCAGCGGCTCCACATAGGCGTATTGCTCCGGGAACGCGCGCTGCAGCGCCCGGGCACGAAGCGTCACGACCTGCGGCCGGGTCATGCGCTCGTCATAGCCATAGCGCGAATCCAGCCGCCGCGACAGCGCCTCGCACAGCTCCTGATTGGGCCGGAACACGCACGCGCGCTCCTGCCCATCCTCCTGGAAAACCAGCACATGCCCCGCCTGCTGCTGCGCGTCCGCACCAGCAGCCAGCCGCGCCAGGCGAGCGGAAACCAGGCTCAGCGCAAACGCCGCGCGCACGCGGGCCGTCGGCTTGGCCGCCGGGTCGATCACCGTCACCTGGCGATAGGTGGTCTTGAGCCGCTCCGCGCCAAAGACGGGGCGCAGGCTGACGATCCGCTCCAGCGGGATTTCCACCACGGAGGTGGTGCTGTCGCCCAGGCGGCGCTCCAGCACCAGCACGCTCGGCTTGAGCGTGTAAACATAGCTAGCGACCGTGCGCTTCATGAACTGTACCAGCAGCCACACGCAGTAGACGTAGAACAGCACGTTGAGCAGCCCCGCGCCCGTGGCACGGATGAGCAGATTGATCACAATCTGCGCAGCCGCCATGCGCAGCACGATGCCCGCCACGCCGAGCAGAAAGCGCTTGCCCGTGAGCGCTCTGGCAGCGTCGCGCTGCCGGTAGATGATGTCTTCCATATGCGTATTCCAATACTCAGCTTCGCTTTATTCCATCAGCCCGCTGGCCTCCAGAAAGGCCTGCTGCGCCGCCATGTAGCTGTCCAGCAGCTGGGCAATCCGGTCGATTTCTCCCTCGTCGGTCACGCCCTCGCTCAGCGCGTCCAGCAGTGCCTCGAAGGCGTCGTCGTCGTCATATTCCCCGTCGCCCATCAGGCCGTCTGCGTCCAGCACGCCGGTTTGCTGCATGTAGCGCATGTCGGCCCCGATGGCGCGGCGGATGAATGCCTCCAGCGCGTCCTGCGGCTCCTTGTGCCCAGCCTTGCGCATCGCGCGGGCGATGAAGGGCACGGCGGCTTCCAGCTCGTATCCCTGCATGATCATGCCTCGCCCTCCTGCGTGAGCAGCTCGCGATAGCGCATAACCAGCTCGGCGAAGTAGTCCAGCGCCTCGCACACCGGCTGCGGCGTGGACATGTCCACCCCGGCGACCTTCAGCTCCTCAATGGGCAGCATGCTGCCGCCCAGCGTCAGAAATTTGCGATAGGCCGCGACCTTCTCCGGGTCGCCGCTGAGGATGCCGCGCGCCAGCGCCACCGCGGCACAGAAGCCCGTCGCGTACTTGTAGACGTAGAAGGAGCTGTAAAAGTGCGGGATGCGCATCCACTCGCTTTCGACCTCCTTGTCCACCTTGCACGCGCGGCCATAGTACTGCTTGTTCAGCTGCACATACATCGCGCAGAGGCTGTCGCGGGTCAGGCTTTCTCCGGCCTCGGCCATCTGGTGCGCCTTGTGCTCAAACTCGGCGAACATCGTCTGGCGGAACACCGTCGTGCGGAAGTGCTCCAGCAGGGAGCCGACCAGCGCGATCTGCGCGCCGCGGTCATCCGCGTGCTTGTGCATCAGGTATTCCGCCAGCAGGATCTCGTTGCAGGTCGAGGCGACCTCGGCCACGAAGATCGTGTAATCCGCCTTGGCGCTGGGCTGCGTGCGGTTGGAATAGAAGCTGTGCATCGCGTGGCCCATCTCGTGGCAGAGCGTGGACAGGCCGTCGAACGTCTCCTTGTAATTAAGCAGCACATACGGCGCCGTCCAGTATACGCCGCCGGAGCTGTACGCCCCGCCGAGCTTGTTCTTCGTCTCGTAGACATCGATCCAGCGCTCCTTCAGCGCGCGGGAGGCGTCGGCCACGTAGTCCTCGCCCAGCGGCGCGACGGCCTGAAGGAACGTGTCAAAGGCCTCCTCGATGCTCAGCTTCACGTCGAAGCCGGAGGGCACGTCGGCGTACAGATCGTACAGGTGCAGGGCTGACAGCCCAAGCTGCTCCTTCTTGATGCGCAGGTATTCGCACAGCGTATCGATGCCGCCGTGCACCGCGTCGATCAGGCTGTCGTAGACCGCCTCGTCGATGCCGTCGGGGTAGAGCGCCGCCTGGCGCGCGCTGTCATAGCCCCGCGCCCGGCTCATGAACAGATCCGCCTTCACCTGGCCGGCATACATCGCCGCGATCGCGTTGCCTTGTTTGGCATAGCCGTTCATGGTGTTCACATAGGCGCTCTTGCGCACGGCGCGGTCGGGGCTGGAAAGCAGCGTCAGCAGCCGGGCGTCGGTCAGCTTGGTCTTCTTCCCATCCTCGCCGCGCGTCATGCCCAGATCCATGTCCGCATCGGTCAGCATATCATAGGCGTTTTCGCACGCGCCGCAGACATCGCCCGCCATCGCCAGCAGCTTTTCCTCCCGGTCGGACAGCGTGTGCGGCTTGAGGCGCAGCACGCTGCGCAGCATCGCGTCGAAGTCGGCAAACTGCGGGTCGTCGATCAGCCGCTCGAGCGTTCCCTCCGGCAGCGCCAGCAGCTCCGGCGTGAGGAACGCATAGCTGGCGGCCGCTTCGCTGGCCAGCGTCGCCGCGCGGCCGAGCAGCGCCTGATACTTTCCCTGCGTCATATCCTCGTTCTGCTTCATCATCGCGTAGCAGTACACGCCGCTCAGCTGCACATTCAGCGCGTCGCAGGCGCGCAGCGCGGCGAGGATCGCCTTGTCGCCGCCATGCAGCGTGCCGGCCAGCTCCGCCAGCGCGGCGGCCTTTTCCTTGACCTCTGCAAAGGCGCGCTCCCACGCCTCGTCGCTTTCGTATACGCGCGTCACGTCCCAGGTGTATCGGGGATCGACGGTCGCGCGGGTGAGCTCCTGCTCCATCCAAAAACGCTCCTTTCACACGACGCCGGGCGGCGTCCTCAGTTCTTCAGGCTCTGCAGCGGCGCGGGGATGCGACCGCCGCGCGCGATGAACGCCTCCGCGGAATACGGGCTGACGCGCATGATCGGCGCGCGCCCGAACAGGCCGCCGAACTCCACCTCGTCGCCCACGTCCTTGCCCGGCGCGGGGATGATGCGCACGGCGGTCGTCTTGCTGTTGACCATGCCAATGGCCGCCTCATCCGCGATGATTGCGGCAAGCGTGGATGCCGGGGTGCTGCCCGGCACGGCGATCATGTCCAGGCCGACGGAGCACACGCAGGTCATCGCCTCGAGCTT
>JBJEYK010000088.1:0-1775 GCA_051886775.1 Candidatus Ventricola sp.
TTGACAGATTCCTCCACTTGGCAGGAGGAATGGTCATGGAGTATCCCTTTATCACACTGGATGACGGCACGCAGATTTCCCACTCCGAATGCTTACAGACCGCGGCGTGCTGGTAAGTATTCGCAGGGACGCGCTCTGCCGTACCGTCTATGCCCTCCCCGCGCAGGAATGGCGCGAGGTCGCCGGGTTTTCGGAAGACGAGCTTGAGCACATCAAAAGGGTCATCGTGAAGATGAACCCGTTAATTCTGGAGTTTTCGCAAAAGGGAGGCTTCCGCGGCGCCTCTGGGCTTGAGGATTGACCTCTACTGCGTTTTCTTTTGAGCAAACGAAGGGGAACCGCTGGAACCTGTTCATGTGCATGTGTCCGAGGGGCGTCTTATCCCCCCTTATGCCGCAGCGGGTTCAGAATCAATTCTCCAGAAATGCACCGATCTTCCTTGCATCCCGAACGCCCTTTTCGTACATAGCCTGCAGCTTCCTGCGATCCTTGGTCAGGGTGGACAGGCCGCAGATGTCATCCGGCGCAACGATCAGCACCTTTCCCTGCGCCTGAAGCCTTTGGGCAAGCGCCACGCCTGCATTGTATGTCTGATAACGATTGCGCATCCTTTCACCTGCCTTGGGGTAGGAACGCGAAAGCAGGTCGGCAATCATACGATCCTTTTTCGCCTGACGGGGCTGGTCAATCGGGCGGGTCAGGATCAGGACTACCTTGTCGCAGCCGTCGCCAAACGCCTTGTCCAGAGGGATCGGGTCCGATATGCCGCCGTCCAGGCACGGAATATCGCCGATCATATAGGGCTTGCAGAATACCGGGAGCGCGCAGGAGCCCTTGAAAATGTCGTAATGATCCTGCGACAGATACGACTTGTCGAAATAAACCGGCTCGCCTGTCAGGGCGTTGCACGCGCCGACATGGAACTCCGCGGCATTCTGCTTCAGGGCCTGATAATCGACCGGGTTCTCTCCGTCGCTGTTGGAGAGCGTGCCGTAGATGTAATCAAGGTCAACGTAGTTCCGGGTTTTCAGCCAGTTGTCCAGGCTGGCGTATTCCCTGCGGAACACATACTCCATATAGAAGGTATAGCTGCGTCCCGCCTGTCCGGACAGATACGAGGCCAGATTGGCGCTTCCCGCCGAAATGCCGATACAGTAATCAAAACGGATACCTTGCTCCATGCACACATCCAGCACGCCTGCGCCGTAGATGTCGCGGAAGCCGCCGCCCACGTCGATGATGCCGATTTTCATGCCCGTTCTCCTTCTTATCACGCTGTGGTTCAGTATACCATGCTTTTGCGGCTAAAAGAAGCAGCTTTTTGGGTCAGTCGGTCATGAACATGACGCCGATGGTATTGGGTCCGCAATGGCAGGCCACGGTGCATCCCGTGCGCGCTTCACAGACGGCCCTGAAGCGGCCATCCTCCTTCAGCGTGCGTATGGTCGCCTCAACGGCGGCGCGATCCGCAGCAGGATGGACGACAATAACAAGATCATTTCGGCTGTCGGGATGCTGCGCCAGGAGCTCCTTTGTATACTGAACCATGCAGTGCTCAAAGGAGCCGCGGAATTTCTTCACGACGCCCATTTTGCCTTCATTGACGGCGATGCAGGGCTTGAGGTGCATGAGGTTGGCGCCCAGCGCGGCGACGGCGGAGCAGCGGCCGCCCTTGCGCATGTAGTCCAGCCGGTCCATCAGAAAGCTGGACTGCACCTTTTCGGTTTCCTCGTTCAGCATCCGGGCGATTTCATGCCCGGCGTATCCTTCTGTGG
>JBJEYK010000089.1:0-1774 GCA_051886775.1 Candidatus Ventricola sp.
CCCGATGCCCAGGTTGGCACAGGTGGTCGTCTTACCGACGCCGCCCTTCTGGTTTGCGATAGATAGAATGGTTGGTTGCAATCAAATCACCTCTCTGGTAATTGGAAATGAGGAGTATTGATCCTTCTCCGGATCAGATGAAGAAAAATCAATGAAATTGTTCGATGAATGACCGCTTCATAGTCCATATGAAAAGCCCGGAGAGCTTTCAGTGGCCCTCCGGGCAATCGTTTACATTAGCGGCGGCGCGATACATAGGATCGCGAAATCCCCAGCTTATCGGCGATCTCCTGCTGCGCGCAGGGGCACCCGTCCAGCAGGCCGTAGCGCATCTGAATCACCGTCTTCTCCCGTCCTCGCAGGCAGTGCTCCGCAAGACGTCGCACGCTTTGCAGGCTCACGCGGCGCTCCACCTCGTCGTGCACCTCGCCGCCGTCCGTGCCCAGCACGTCAACCAGCGTGATCTCATTTCCCTCGCCGTCGATGCCGATGGGCTCCTGAAGGGAAAGCTCCCCTCTGCGCTTCTGGCTGGCGCGCAGGCACATGAGAATTTCATTCTCGATACATCGTGCGCAATAGGTGCTCAGCTGCGTGCCTGTTCCGCTTTTGTAGGTGTTGACGCCCTTGATCAGCCCGATGGTACCAATCGAAATCAGGTCGTCCGCGTCGTGCCCCGGCACCGTGTATTTGCGCGCGATGTGAGCGCACAGGCGCAGGTTGTGCGTGATCAACTGTTCCCGCGCGCCGCTGTCGCCCTGCCGCATGCGTTCGAGCAGCGCCTCCTCCTCCTGCCGGCCCAGCGGCTTGGGGAACGCGCTTCCCCGCGACAGATAGCCCAGAAGGAACAGCGCGTCCTGCAGAAAGAAGAGAAGAATCGATTCCATCATGACCATCACCCCGGCCAGTCTATGCCGGGAACCGGAGGATTCACACGGAATGACGCCGCAAAAGACAAAACGTTATTATATCCACGCTGGCAGACAATCCTGTCTATGAGCGTAGACACTTTTACACGGATCTCCTGCTATTCTGTTCGCGAAAAAAGCACGCCCTGTTGTGAAGGCTCTGCCTATCAAGCACAAAGGAGCAGAATCCATGCTTTACAACAGTCAAATCATCGGCCAGGTGATCGGCAGGCTGCGGACAGAACGCGGCATGTCCCAGGAGGTGCTGTCCGGCCTCTCCGGAATTGCCCGAAGCCATCTCGCTATGATCGAGAATGGAAGAAAAACTGCCAGCGTCAAGACGCTTTGGAGAATCGCCGACGCGCTGGGCATGCGCCTGAGCGAGCTCTTTCACCTGATTGAGGAGCAATGTGCCGCACTCCCCTCCCATCAGCATCCGCCATAGTATCCGGATATTTCAATCCAGATGCACATTGCATTTCCACATGTCTATGCTATAATCGGCTTAGCATCCAATTGTAAGTCCCTGTCACAGAAAACCAAATTGAGAAAGGTTGATTGTCCATGTTCAAGCACAAGCTCGCATTTCCCGACATCGTCGCCATCGTCGCTCTGCTGCTGCTGGCTCTGCTGTCCGCCACATTTTTCAGCGCACAGCTGTCCTCTCCGGCATTTCACGCCAAGACAATCCATGTGCTGGACGAGCAAAAGCAGGAAGCGCTCACGCTCAGCGTCGCCATCACCGCAGCCTCCACTGCCCTGTCCATCATGCCGGACGACACCGCCTCCCCCATTGCCAATGAGCTGGCCGATCTGTCGCTCCCCTTGTTCCTGATTGTCGCCATCGTCTATCTGGAAACCTTCCTGCT
>JBJEYK010000090.1:0-1768 GCA_051886775.1 Candidatus Ventricola sp.
GCCAGAGACACGATCTTCATGAAGTCGTGCTCGCGCAGCTCGCGGGCCACCGGTCCAAAGATGCGGGTGCCCTTGGGCTGCTTGTCGTTGTTGATGATCACGGCAGCGTTGTCATCAAAACGGATGTAGGAGCCGTCCTTGCGGCGGTAGCTCTTGTGCACGCGGACGACAACGGCCTTCACGACGTCACCCTTCTTCACAACGCCGCCGGGCGTTGCGCTCTTGACCGAAGCCATGATGATATCGCCGACCGAAGCGCTCTGGCGGAAGGAACCGCCCAGAACGCGGAAGCACATAATTTCCTTGGCGCCGGTGTTGTCGGCAACCTTAAGACGCGTTTGCGGCTGAATCATTGAGTTTTTTCCTCCTTATCCGACAGGGCTTACTTCGCCTTCTCGATGATCTCGACCAGGCGCCAGCGCTTGTCGTGGCTAAGCGGACGGGTCTCCATGACGCGCACGGTATCGCCGATGCCGCACTCGTTCTTCTCGTCATGGGCCTTGATCTTGGTGGTACGGTTCATGATCTTGCCATACAGCGGATGGCGAACGCGATACTTGACCGCGATGGTGATGGTCTTGTCCATCTTGTCGCTGACGACGACGCCGACGCGGGTCTTGCGCATTCCTCTAACTTCAGACATGGTTGCTGTCTCCTTTCAGGTTACGCCTGAGCCTTCAGCTCGAGGCTGCGCAGCGCGGTCTTGGCACGGGCGATGTCACGCTTGGTGTTCTGGATCGCCATCGTGTCCTGCAGCTGGCCGGTCGCCAGCTGGAAGCGCAGGTTGAAGAGCTCCTTCTTCAGCTCCACAACCTTATCGTTGAGCTCGGCAGCGGACAGATCGCTAAACTGATTCTTCTTCATTACGCTTCACCACCTTCGCTGTTCTTCTCACGCGCGATGATCTTGGTCTTCAGCGGCAGCTTGTGCTGCGCCAGTCGCAGACCCTCGCGGGCGTCAGCCTCGGCAATGCCCTTCACCTCGAAGAGCACACGGCCGGGCTTGACCACGGCAACCCAGTACTCCGGGGAGCCCTTGCCGGAGCCCATTCGGGTCTCAGCCGGCTTCTCGGTGATCGGCTTGTCCGGGAAAATCTTGATCCAGACCTGACCGCCGCGCTTGGTGTAGCGGGTCAGGGCGATACGGGCGGCCTCGATCTGGCGGGCAGTCACCCACGCCGGCTCAGTGGCAACAATGCCGAAATCGCCGTACGCCAGGAAATTGCCGCGCTGGGCCTTGCCCTTCATGCGGCCGCGGAAGACACGGCGACGCTTCACTCTCTTGGGCATCAACATGGTTTACTTGCCTCCTTCGGTCTTGGCCGGAGCTTTCTTCGCGGTCGGAAGAACCTGGCCCTTGTAGATCCAGACCTTCACGCCCAGACGGCCGTAAGCGGTCTTCGCCTCGGCAAAGCCGTAGTCAATGTCGGCACGCAGGGTCTGCAGCGGGATGGAGCCCTCGTGGTAGCCCTCGGAGCGCGCGATGTCCGCGCCGCCCAGTCGGCCGGAAACCGAGGTCTTGATTCCCTTGGCGCCCGCGCGCATCGCGCTCTGCAGGCACTTCTTCATCGCGCGGCGGAAGGACACGCGGTTCTCCAGCTGCGCGGCGATGTTCTCGGCGACCAGCTGCGCGTCGGTGTCCGGGCTCTTGATCTCCTGGACATTGAGGATGACCTGAGCCTTCGCGCCCAGCTCCTTGACGATGGCAGCCTTGATCTTCTCGATGTTCGCGCCGTTGGCGCCGATGACGATGCCCGGCTTGGCGACGT
>JBJEYK010000091.1:0-1761 GCA_051886775.1 Candidatus Ventricola sp.
ACCAAAAACCTGAAATCTTTATTTTCAATTGCTGTGTTGTATGGTATAATGTAGCGTAACATTTTGATTCGATTCCGGCATTTCCTTGGGATACCGGGGTTGAAAAGTGAAGGGAGGAACTTGTCTGTGGCTACTACCCAGACATTTGGCGGCGGCGTCCATCCCCATGAGATTGGCAACGGCAAAAACTCGACCCAGTCTCTGCCGATCGTGAACGCAGCCGCTCCGGCTCGTGTGACGATCGCGCTGTCTCAGCATGCGGGCGCCCCGGCGGCGTGCTGCGTGAAGGCGGGCCAGACGGTCAATATGGGCCAGGTCATCGGCCAGGCGCAGGGCTTCATCTCCGCGCCGGTGCACGCGTCCGTGTCCGGCAAGGTGGTTGCGGTGACCACCTGCACCGTGCCCGGCGGCAAAAGCGTTCCCGCCGTTGTCATCGACAACGATTTCGAGGATCGCTGGGACGAGTCCGTCAAGCCCTGCGAAGACGTCGACGCGCTGAGCGCGGAGGACATCGTCAGGATCGCGTCCGACTGCGGCATTGTCGGCCTCGGCGGCGCGGCGTTCCCCACCGCTGTCAAGCTCAACACCGTGAAGCTCGATCCCAAGCCCGACACGCTGGTGGTCAACGGCAGCGAGTGTGAGCCGTACCTGACCAGCGATCATCGCCTGATGGTCGAGTGCGCCGGCCAGATCATCGACGGCATCCGCCTGGCGATGAAGGCGTCCGGCGTGACCTGCGCCAAGATCGGCATCGAGGACAACAAGCCCGACGCTGTGGCGGCGCTCAAGGCTGCGGCGACGGAGGGGATTGAGGTCGTCGCGCTGCCGGCGAAGTACCCGCAGGGCTTTGAAAAGATGCTCATCTTCGCGCTGACCGGTCGCAGGGTGCCCAACGGCGCGCTGCCCAGCGCCGCGCGCTGCGTCGTGCTCAATGTGGCCACCTGCGCCGCGCTCTCCAGCGCCGTGCGCGAGGGCAAGCCGCTCATCGAGCGCGTGCTGACGGTCGCCGGCCGCGTGAAGAAACCGTGCAACCTGCGCGTGCGCATCGGCACGCCGCTGCTGGACGTGATCGATCAGGCCGGCGGCCTGGATACCGGCGTGCGCAAGCTGATTGCCGGCGGGCCGATGATGGGCGCCGCGCTCTCCACGCTGGCGCTGCCGATCACCAAGAACTTCGGCGGCTTCCTCGCCCTGGGTGATGAAGCAATCAGCCCGGAGGAGACGGCCTGCATCCGCTGCGGCCGCTGCGTGCGCGCCTGCCCGATGGGGCTGATGCCCGCCAAGATCGACGCGATGGTTCGCCGCGCCAACTACGACGGCGCGATTGCCGCCGGCGCGATGAACTGCATGGAGTGCGGCTCCTGCACCTACGCCTGCCCGGCCAAGCGCGAGCTGACCCAGTCCTGCCGCGTCGCCAAGGCGATCGCCAGAAGCAAAAAGTCCTAACCAGTAACGGAGGAACGTGAAAATGTCGAAGGTTGTTGTTTCGTCTTCTCCGCATCTGCGCGATAGTGTTTCGACCAGGAGCATCATGCAGGATGTCTGCATTGCGCTTGCGCCCGCCTGCGTGGCCGGCGTGCTGTTCTTCGGCTATCGTGCGGCGGTGATTCTCGCGCTGTCCGTCGCGGCCGCGGTGCTGAGCGAGTGGTTCTACTGCAAGGCTGCGCACATGAAGGATACCACCGGCGATTTCAGCGCCGTGGTCACCGGCATGCTGCTGGCGATGAACCTGCCCTCCACCGTGCCGTACTGGATGCCGGT
>JBJEYK010000092.1:0-8213 GCA_051886775.1 Candidatus Ventricola sp.
TTGCCTCCGTATTTCTGATCCCCGCCGCATGCCTGTTCACGATTGGATTTATCCTCAGCCGAAAGCGCTTTCTGCTCTTCTGGATCAAAAAGGCGCTGGTGCTGGCGTTGACCCTGCTGCTTCTGATTCCTGCCAGTGCAACGATCACAGCGCAGATCAAGGACACTTTTTCCGAGACCGTCAACCAAAAGCTGCGCGCTGCATCGCTCATCACAAACGCCTCTGAAGCCGAGGAAAAGGAGGACACGAACGCATTCTTCTCCTTCTTTTCAAATCTGGCCAACAATGTCACCGCTATGGCCGACGCAGCCCGAAATATGCTCAGTACGCTGGTAGATGCCGTCGCAGTGCTGCTCATCACGAGCTGCGTGATCCCCATTCTCACATTGCTCGTGTTCTTGCAAATCATGAAGCTGGCCCTGAATGTCAGTATTCCCGTCGAAAAGCTCGAGCTTCTGATCCCATCCGGACAAGATAGGCACGGCGAACCAGCCGTCACTCAGAAATCTGCACAGGAATAATCCTCCGTTCCAAACACCAGGCAGCACAAAAGGATTCGATTGACCTGCTTCCCGGCGGCTAGTTAATCGCTTGAGGAAGGTACCGACCTGCGCTCCCCTCCCCGACGATTCGCTATGGATCAGAATTCGACCTTGCAGTCAGACCAGTCAGAAGATGCATCCATGACGGTCAGATCGCAGGTCGCAACGTAGCTGCTGACAGTGATGGTAAGCGAGCTGTCGCCCTTGACCAACACCTCACTGAACTCGTCAAGAACGGTCTCGCCGTTACCGTCGGTGTCCACGATGCTGCCTTCGCAAGAAAGGCTTGTCCGTTCGCTGTCGCCTGTGACGATCCATGCGGATGAGGCGTCGATGGTCAGACTGCAATAGCCATCGCCGCCTGACCCGAGCAGGATTCATCGTTGACAGCCGCCCCTACTCGCCCCGGAAATGGTCGCCGTTCCCGATTCAACATGAATCCCATTTTCATCAGCCCTCTCAGAGCTGCTCGTTCCCTCAAAGCGCTCATTTCCGGTTACCGTAGCAGTGCTTGTGGCGTTCATGTAATTTCAGTCCACGCACCCCAATCCTTCCGTCCTCCCCCTTATGTCCGACATACACTGCTTTTCCTCCTCCGTGCGTCCGCAATCGAGGCGCTCACCGGATCGCCCGCATCGATCATCCATTTCATAGATCTGGTGATGGAGTTCGGCCTTCGCCTGCCGGTTTCCTTGGTTCACCCCGGCATTCCTGCTGCCCCAAAAGAAAAGCGCAGTGAACGGGTCTGCTCCCGCTCATTGCGCGATATCATTTTGCGGCGTGTCGCCGCTTGTCAGCCTGCATCCTTACGCCTGGGAGCGCCAGCGCAGCAGAAAGATGCGCCGTACAGCCCATGTGGGCAGCAGCATCAGCAGGCGGGTGATGCGTTTATCCGCCGCCAAGGCGGGATCGTCGCCGATCGCCCGATAGGCCGCGCGCGCCTCGCTGCGCCGCCCGTCGATCAGATAGTGCCGGGCGCGGCGCATCTGAAACCACGCCATCACGCGGCGAAGGTTCTCGCGCTTCCTGGCAGGAATCGATTCGTCCCGCAGCAGCGTCTGCACCTCGTCGAAGAAATACCAGTCCGGGTCGAAGGAAACGTCCCGGCTGGCGGTGCTGTTGAGCTTGTTGTACAGGGAGGCCTTGTGCGCCGTGAGCGCCACCGGGCCATAGGCGGATACCCGCAGCGACAGCGCGAGATCCTCGCCGATCCGGCAGCCCACGCGGAAGCCCTCCGCGCGGCGCACCGCATCCGCCCGCATACAGGTGCTAAGCATGTTGTAGCACTTGGCACGCTTGTCCTGCGCGTAGGCCTCAAAGAAGTCCTCCAGGCACAGCGTCTCCGGCTTGTCCGCAAAGTAGCCTGCGGTGTCGGTCATCGCGCCGTTCTGCAGCCGGATATCGTTAGCCGCGCCCAGCAGCACGGCCTTCGGATACGCCTTCGCCATGCGCTGGTAGGTCTCCAGGCAGTCCGGATACCAGGTGTCGTCCGCGTCCAGAAAGGCCAGATATTCCCCCCGCGCAGCAACGATGCCCGCGTTGCGCGCGCTGGACACGCCGCCGTTCTCCTGGCGGATGAGCCGGATGCGCGGGTCGACGGCGTATCGTTCGAGCACGACCTGCGTGCCGTCCGTCGAGCCGTCGTTGACGACGATCAGCTCCCAGTCCCGGACGCTCTGCGCCAGAATGCTATCGATGGCCTCCGCCACAAAGCGCTCGCCGTTGTAGACCGGCATGATAATCGAAATCATAGCTCCTCCTCACCGCGGCGGCGCGCCGTCCAGCTTGTCCACCATCGCGTCGAAGCAGGCGATATCCCGCTCGTTGGTGTACGTCCTGCCCTGAAGCACGGCACGCGCCTTCGCCAGCTTTTCCGGATGGAGCACGAGGTCGCGCACGCCCTCGTACAGCGCGCCGTCGTTGTTCTCCAGGATAAAGCCGTCCACGCCATGCTCGATCTGCTCCGGGGCAGCGGCGTAATGCGTGACCACCGGCACCAGCCCCAGCGTCTGCGCCTCGGTGATGACGACGGGCCTCCCCTCGTTGCGCGAGGGCAGCAGGAAGGCGTCCGCCAGGCGCAGATACGGCATCGGGTTTTCCCGCAGGCCGATGGGCCAGACCACCTCCTGCAGGCCATGATCCGCGATCATCTGCTTCAGGCGCTGCATGTCGCGCCCATCCCCGATGATCAGCCAGCGCACGCGGTCAATCAGGCCCTCCTCGCGCAGGCGGCACAGCACGGGAATCATCCGGTCCAGCCCCTTGGTGACAAACTGTACGCGCGCCACCGTCACGAAATTGACGCCCGGACGCACAGGTTCAAAGGGCAGCTGCACCGGCTCCTCCGCGCGCGCCAGCAGCGACGCCTTCGTCATGATATTGGGCATAAAGAAGCTCTTGGCGCCATAGGCTGGATGCAGAGCGAGGAACTTCTTCATGCACTCCTGGCTGACAAATGCCATCGCGTCCACACGGTTGAAGAAGGGCTTGTCCCAGCGAAAGCGATAGCCAATCTCGTGATAGTCGTTGTGAAGCCACACCAGCTTTCGGCGTGCGTCGACAAAGCGCATCATATAGTAGAACGGCCAGTTCAGCTCGAAGGCGACCGCAATGTCGTACGCCTTGGTCAGCCTGCGGGAAAACCGGCAACCCTGACGCGATAGCCGCTGCACGGCCAGCAGCTTGTTGTGCCGCATCCGGCGCAGGTACTGCGCGTGCGCATACGCCGCGACGTACGCCGGACAGCACAGTCGCCTGATCGCGCTGCATTCCTGCTTGCCCTGCGGCAGGATGTGAATCTTCGGCTTGATCCCCTCGACGCTCCCCCGGATCTCGTAAAACATCAGATCCACGTCGTAGCGGTCGGTGTCCAGCGCATTGACGAAGTTGACCAGCGCCGTCATTGCCCCGCCGACGTGATTGTGCACAAACAGCACCAGCAGCCGCTGCTTTCCCTGCCCGTGCTCAGGCATGGCGCATCCCTCGCTTCTCCAATTCATCCCAGGTGTAAAACGGTCTCGGATGCGGCAGCGTGTCGTCATAGAGCACGCCGTCGTGCCAGACGGGATGCACCATCACCTCGCACACGCCCCGCGCGTCCTTTTTCGCAAAGGCATCCCAGTCCTCCATCGAGCCGAAGTAATCTGTCAGTTCCATCGGCCTCCCCTTCGGGCGCAGCGCGGTCAGGCGGCGGTTGAACAGGTGCTTGTACACCCGGAAGGGCAGCGACGTATCGCCGCCCGGGATGTTCCGGCTCAGGCGAACCGAGCGGAAGCCGTATTCCTCCAGCAGCGGCAGAATCTCCCGTGCCGCACTGAAATAGGTGTGAACATATTGATGGGAGTCCGCGTGTATCAGCGGGAAGCCCATCGCCAGATAGGCCTCAATCTGAGCGCGCGTCTCCTCGCGAATCGCCTCGCGCGTCGCCCGGTTCAGGAAGAACCGCCCGCGCAGCCCGCGATGAAACTGGCCGAGAAACCGGCCGTCCTCCCCGCACAGCACAGGATCGCGACGGCAGCGCTCCGTCAGCGGCATGCCCTCCACCAGGTTGATGTGCAGCCCGACGCAGTCAAAAAAGCCGTTCTCCCGGGCCAGCGCACAAGCCTGCTCCGCCTGCGGCATGTTGACCAACAGGGTCGTCCGGTCGATCGTCCCATCCCGAAAACACTGCACGATGGCGCTGTTGACCTCCTCCGAGAGGCCAAAGTCATCCGCATTGATGATCCACTGCATCGCAATCCCCCGCTTCATGCTCACTTCACCGTAACAACCAGCACATCCCGTCCGCCCGAGGGCGTGGTGACCACCACCCGCGTGGTACCCCTTCGCCTGGCGTACAGGTTGCCAAACACCGTCTCCAGCGCACAGGGGGGCAGCACGCGCTCGTCCTCAATCTCCCAGCGCACCGTGCGATCCTGCGCTCCGGGATCGGTGCGGACATAGAGCGGCAGCATGTCGTACTGCTTCACCGTGATTTCGTGCTGATCAAACGACACACCGCACGGCTGCTGCGGCTCATCCGTCGTCACGCGTACCCAGTCCACCACAAAGCGCATGGTATCCGGGATCTCCCGGATGCGCCTGCCCCGCGCGTCGGTATCGTGAATGGCGAGGTTGAGATGGAGAAACAGCGCGTTGAGATCATCCGCAAAGGGGTACAGGCCCGCGTCCGTGCAGTAGTTCGCCGTGGCCGTCTCGGCATAGGGCTGGCCGTCCAGCATAAAGGTGAGCGTTTCCTCCGTCCAGATCAGGCCGTAAATGTGCCATGCCTCCACATCCGCGTCGACAGAGGCAATCCGGCGGCTGGCTGTCCTGCCCCGTTCATTCCGGTAGTGGATGGTCGTCTCAAAGCCCTCGCTGGGCGGGTAGGCCTCCATGAGATCGATCTCCCCGCCCGCAGGCCACACCTCGTCAGGGTGCTGCGGGGTGAAGCGCGACGCCTGCAGCCAGATCGCCGGCCACGCGCCGGGACCGCCCTCCAGCCGGGCGCGCACCTCCAGCGTCGTGCCCGGGCCGAATTCAAACCTGCCGGCGGTATGCACCGAGCCGGAGGTCAGGCTGCCGTCCGCCTCGCGGCGCGCGGTCATCACCAGGCAGCCGTCCTCCAGCGACACATTCTCCGTGCGGAATTCCTGCGGCTCATTGTTGCGCAGGAGGCCCGTCTCATAGCCCCATTTCTGCTCGTCGAGCCGGCCGCCCTCGAAATCATCGAAAAACAGCACGGTCTGCGTGCTACCGGTGCTCAGCTCCGCCCGGGCGCAGGCATCATGCGAAATGCCCACCGCCAGCAAGGCTGCGGCCGCAAGCACCGCGGCTCGCCTCCGGTGCATCCACTTCCTCCTCATCTGCATTCACGGGGATCACAGGTCGCTGTAGCTCTCCCCCGAGCCAACGTATATCACACCCTCGCCGGTCAGGACATTGACCTCCTGGCTGGTCATGCTTGCCTTTTTGCTTTTGAGCCTCGGCTTGTTCACGCCATGCAGCGCGAGCGTCGAGCCGTTGCTCACGCGGAAGCACGCGCCGTCTCCCTCGTAGCGGCGCACGGTCATATTGCCGCAGTTGATGGTGGACAGCGCGTCCGCCGCGGCCACATAGTCCCCCCACACCTTGCCGACCCGCATGTCGTTGGCGTTGATGGTGCTGTCGTTCACCGCCAGCAGGAGATTATGGGCGTCGTCCGCATGCGCGGTGCGGGCGTCCACGCTCGACACGCGGTTGGCGTACACCGCGCAGCGGTACGCGCCGGACAGATCGCACCCGCGCACCGAAATGCGGCTGATGTGCCGCGCGTGCGCCGCGTATCGCCCGCACTGGGTCAGCACGCCGTTGCGGCAGATGATTTCGGAGTTGTTGTTGGCGATGATGCCGTCAAAGAAGCCGATGAAGCCGGCGCCATCCAGGATGATGCCCGACGCGCCCTTCTCGCACAGCATGCCGCACACATAGCCGTTGTCGTCGTTGTTTTCTGAGATCAGGCGGAACACGCAGTCAATCAGCGGCAGCCGCGCGCCGTTGTTGCCCTCGATGAAGGGCCTGTTGTAGCAGCTCTCGTCCCGGACGCCCGTCCAGGAGGCGTCGTGCTCCACCGGTACATTCGGGTAGGCCTTGGTCTTGTCCGCCGTGATGGTGATGTAGGACAGGTCAATCGCGCTGCACAGAATCTGCTCGCGAATGACGGTCCCCTCCAGAATGCGGATGACGATGCGGCCGCCCTGCGGATGCGCCGGATAAAAACCGGAGCAGTACGTCAGCGCGTCGTTCAGGGTGGAAAACATTCCTTCCTCCCCAACGGTCACCTCCAGCGCGGTGTCCGCTACCGTGCGCTCCTCAGGCAGCGTCAGCGCTTCGGCCAGGCCGCAGCCCGCCAGGCAGCACAGCAGCGCCGCGCACAGGCACAGCGCCGCTCCGATCACCGGTAGGCTTGATAGCTGTTTTCCGTGTCCCAAATGATATCACCCATTCTTTCGTCGTGTCCGCGCCGCTCCTGCTGCGGCGGCGGCGTGCGGTAGTCCCCAAACATGCCCGTCAGATATGCGTCGGGATCCGACGGCGCGCGGAAGCGCTCGCCCTCGAAGGTCAGCTCACAGGCAGGCCCCTCGATCCACTCCCGCCGGACAAACCGCCCGCCCCGGCAGAAGACCAGCACGTCCCTGCCCTTTTTCTGACACCTGCGGAGCTGGTCGAGCATCCGCTGGGCGACGGCGCAGCGCACGCGCACCGGCAGCATGCGCACCAGACGGCTGGAGAGCTTCACCCTGTCCTCATAGAACGTCATCGTTACGCCGAGCATGCGCTTGGCGATCAGGAAGCGCAGCTTCGCCATCGCGTGCGCCAGGCGACTGTCCGCCACGTCGACATACTGGAACAGGTCGATACAGATCTCCCAGCTCAGCGGGATGGCCTGATACCTGCGCGGCATCGAGGTCGTGCCTTTTTTGCGCAGCTTCGGCCAAGGATACGGAACGCTGGGCACCTCCTGGAAGCGCTCGAACGTGTAGCCCTGCGGCGCCTCCCGGAAGAAGGCCTCGGCGAAGCGCTCCATATCGTCCGCGCGCAGCAGCAGATCAGCGTCGTCGTCCCAGGGAATAAAGCCCTGATGGCGCACCGCGCCCAGCAGCGTCCCCTGCGCCAGATAATAGGGAATCTGATACTTATCGCAGATGCGCCTGCACTCGCACAAAAGCTCCAGCTCCACGCGCTGAATGTCCCTGAGTGAGCTTGCCATTGCGGCTCCTCCTTTGCACCCTCTCCCATCGATCAGATCAGGAAGAAGAACAGATACGCCCAGTCGATAAAGAAGTCGACGGTCATGCCGAACACCAGAAACGCAAACACGCACATGAGCTGGATGATCCGGATATCCTCATTGGCATAGCCCCTCGGGCGCATCATGTGGTTGGCCAGCCGGTAGAAGAAGATCACGAGGATCGGCAGAAACACTGCCAGCGTACCCAGGATGCCGAAGTTCAGCAGCGCCTGAATGTAGGACTGATGCACCGCCCAGTAGGTGGCGCGGAGATTCGTCCCGGCCAGGAACATGGTGATCACGCTGCCGCCGAACAGCTTGCCCGCCAGCGACTTCTGCGAGAAGATCGCCATCGCCGCCGTCCACAGGTCATAGCGGTCGGTGGTGAGCAGATCCCAGCGCCCCAGCTGCAGATAGCGCAGCTTTTCCGCGATGCGCAGGATCAGGCCGCTGATCTGCGGAATCCTGCGGAAGGCTGGGATCGCCAGCAGCATACTCAGCACCAGCACGCCCCCCAGTGCCAGCAGGATCAGAATCGGCACCGCGCGCGACCGCTCCCGCAGCAGGATCCAGAAGCACAGCAGCGCCACCAGCGTCACCAGGGCGGAAAGACTCGCCGTGCGCAGCACAAGCATCAGCGCAAAGCCGGCAAACGCGGCATTGACCCACTTGGGCACACCCCGAAGCTCCAGCGCAATGAAGAAGGAGATATCATAATAGAATCCGGCGTAGTTCGCGTCGCCCAGCGAGCCG
This sequence comes from Candidatus Ventricola sp., assembly GCA_051886775.1. Lineage (GTDB taxonomy): Bacteria > Bacillota > Clostridia > Christensenellales > Aristaeellaceae > Ventricola. Next base: position 8,044 of record JBJEYK010000092.1, read on the forward strand.
TAGTTGCGGTTGACCGTCTCGTTCCTGCCATCCACGGTGATGTCCCGATAGGCGTCCGCCGACGTAAAGCCGTATATGCCCGAGAGCACCATGCCCATCAGGAATGCCAGCAGGAACTGCCAGGTCAGCCGGTCGTCCTGCAGCACGCGGCAGAGCACCAGGTAGATCAG
>JBJEYK010000093.1:0-1757 GCA_051886775.1 Candidatus Ventricola sp.
ATCCATCTCTGGTCGTCAGTGGATTATTGGTTGTTTTGATTAGAAATTAGTATGAATCAAAATGGGAGCTGCCTGGCACACGCCTTGCAGCTCCCTGCTGTGTTTTGGGATTCTTCCGCGCGCGCCCGCGCTCAGTGGATCACCGGCGTATCGTTCACGATCAGCACATTCAGCCCCAGACGCGAGAGCAACGCCGCCGTCACATAGGCCTCCTCGCCGTAGACATAGACGCGCGCCTCTTCGTCCGAGAGGAAGAGCACGCCGTCCGCGGAGCCCATGGCCTGCTGACACAGCCCGTTCTGGCCATCCGTCATCAGCGCGATCTCCGATTCGCCGGACAGGTGCGTCAGCTGCCAGCTTCCCGATACACAGGTGGCCGTGTAGCCCAGGCGTCCCATGACGCCGCACAGCGGATAGAGCCGCTCGCCCGCGTCATCCCGCCCAAGCATCAGCGTCACCGGCGCGTCTGCTACATACAGCGTCGCCTCCTCCAGCGCGAAGGGCGCCTGCGATGCATCCGGCGTGGCCGTCGGCACGGGGGTGGGGATCGGCGTGGGCGTCGGTGTCGGCGTGGGGCGCGGCGTGGGCGTGGGCGTCGGCGTCGGCGTGGGCTTGACGATCACATTCTCGCCGAACATGCGGCCAATCGTCTCCTCACCCACCTTGCCGTCCACCTTCGCCAGGCTGTGCGCCCGCTGGAAGGTCATCACCGCAGAGCGCGTGCCCAGCCCGAAAATGCCGTCCACCGTGCCCAGATAATACCCCAGCTGGCGCAGCCGGCGCTGCACCAGGCGCACGTCGTCGCCCTCCATGCCGCGCATCAGGATGCGCTCCCCCAGCGCGGCGGCGTCGCGCTCCTGCTGCGTAATGGGCGCCAGCAGCGCGGCATCATCCGCGCCCTGTGCGCCGCCCCTCTCCGGCAGGGGCGTTGCGGTCGGCGCAGGCGTCGCCGTGTCGCGCACCTGCACCCCCAGCATCGTTCCCTCCGCCAGCGCAGAGGCTGCAAGCCCGGACGTCATCGCCACGGCCATCGCCAGCAGCAGGGCAATCCTTGCGGTCTTCTTCATGCTTCGTCTCCTCCATGGCCTGCGGCCCAATTCCTGATCCTTTCTATCTTATAGAAAGAAACGATCCATCATGCCACTTTCATGCATGTGAAACCCGTGGATGCCCATCTTCATCGCGCCCTCGACGTTGCCAAGCGTGTCGTCGATGAACAGCGTGCGCGAGGGCGTCAAGCCGTAGCGGGAGATCAGCGTCTGGTAGATTTCCATCTCCGGCTTGATCTGATGCTCGTAGCAGGAGATCACGCCGCCGTCGAACAGGTCGCCAAAGCGATCGGCAAACTTCTCGCGCATGCGCTCATAGCCGCGCTGCGGATAATTGGACAGCAGATAGAGCTGCTTGCCTGCGCGCCGGCAGCGGCGCGCCGCGCGAAAGCCCTCGTCGATCGCGGGCTTGATCTCAATCCAGCCCTCCAGCGCGTGCATATAGTCCGCATAGCTGCCGCCGAACTCCTGAGTAAGCCGCTTGGCCGCGTCTTCGTAGGTCATCGTGCCGCGGTCAAAGCACGGCCAATACGGCCCCCTGTACACGCGCGCCATCATCTCCCGCTGCTTCTGCGGATCGCCCGGGAAGAGAATCTGCAAAAAGTCGTCCGGCGCGTAGCGGATCAGCACGTTGCCGATGTCAAAGACCACGGCGTCTACCTTGTGCCAGGGCATTGTGTCGTAGAGCTGATCAAAGCGTGTTCCTTC
>JBJEYK010000094.1:0-1752 GCA_051886775.1 Candidatus Ventricola sp.
TATCGAGACCCCGACAAGATGTTCTGAGGAGGTGGGCCTGATTGCGAGGATATAAAAACTTTGAGAGCAATCCGCATCCCGGAAATCTCCGGCATCTGGTGGAAATTGGATATACGGAAAACAGCATCAACGAAAACGGCTATCCGGAACCGAAGGATGTGGTGGTCTGCAAGGTCTGGTCTGCCGTCACCGATGCAGGCAACCAGCACTATCGCTCCGCCGACGTGATGAACACCGAGGCGGTCATCAACTTCACCATCCGGTACAGAGAGGGTATCCAGCCCGGCATGTGGGTGCGCTTCCGGGACAAGAAGTGGTTCATCTCCACGCTGGGCGAGTACGGCTTCCGCGGCGACTATCTGGGCCTGAAGGCTTCCCTGTCCGAAGGGGTGAGCGGATGAGCAGAGCGAATCCTGAGTGCGCAAGCGCAGCGAAGCAAGACGCGCACGAAACCCTCGCGCAAGCAGAGCGCAGGGCGAGGGGCGGTGAGAGCGGATGAAGCAGGTTCAGGATGCGCTGCAGCATATCGGCATTCCCGTCATGGCAGGCGTATGGCGGGCAACATCGCCCAATCAGAATCCGCCTGTTCAGTATGTCGTGTACTCGAGCACGATGACTGAGGACGCACATCAGGACGATCATGTGCAATCCTTTCGCACTTATGTCTATCTGAACCTCTGGAGTGACATTGATCCAACCGAAGCTGCAAATCGAATCCGCAGTGCCATGTACGCTGCGGGTTTTGTCATGGTGGAGGAATCCGATAAGGGCTACAACCAGCCCGCCTATGACACAGCAACACACCAGTACACGGTTCAATGGACGTGGTGTCTGTATGAGGAGGCGCTTGAGGATGCCCCTTGACGTGAACGGCTTTGGCGATCTCATGACCGACATTGCCGGGATGGCCAGAAAAATGGACGCGGACGGCGCGGGTGCTCCGGTAGCCAAGAAGATACTGGAAGCTGCCGCCGTGCCTATCCATGAGCAGATGAAGGCCAACGCCTCCAAAGACCCCAGAATTATCACCGGTGTGCTGAACCGCTCTATCCAGATCGGCAAGGTGCGCAAGCGCCGTGCCAGCGGGAGAAGCATCACCATCGGCGTTCATCGCAAGGAGGAGGGCGCTTACTACGCCACGCCGGTCGAGTACGGCCATGGCGGCCCCGCACCCGCCCCTGCACACCCCTTTATCCGTCCCGCCTACGACACCCGTCAGGATGAAGCCTATGAGATCATCCGGGACGGGCTGCGGGACGCCATCGACCAAATGTAAGAGGAGGATACACAAATGGCAGGAACTGTCGCTGCTTCGCCCAAGGTAGCCTCTACCGTGGGCCTCAAGGACGTGGTCATCGCGGAGCTGACGGAGGATACCGAGGCGACGCTGACCTATGGCGATCTGCAGAAGCTCGCCGGTGCCATTGAGGCGAGCATCACGCCGGACAATGCGGATCCGGACGTACAGTATTACGATGACATCGAGGGCGACGTGCTCTATCCCGATCCGGAGCTGTCGTTCAAGACCAAGATGGCCGACATTCCCCTGATCATTCAGGAGAAGATCTTCGGCAACAAGATCGACGACAACGGCGTGCTCGTCCGCACCGCGCAGGACAAGCCGCCCTACTACGCAGTCGGTTTCCGCAGCGAAAAGTCCGACAAGACCTATCGCTACGTGTGGCTGTACAAGGTTCGGGCCAAGCCGGTCACCGAGAACTACGCCACCAAGGAGGGCAAGACCGTCACCCG
>JBJEYK010000095.1:0-8167 GCA_051886775.1 Candidatus Ventricola sp.
CCGCCGTCGCAGAAGACCACGCGGTCGGCCACCTCGCGGGCAAAGCCCATCTCGTGGGTGACCACGACCATCGTGATGTTGTCGTGCCCCAGCTCGACCATGATGTCCAGCACCTCCTGCACCATCTCGGGATCGAGCGCGGAGGTCGGCTCGTCGAAGTAGATCACGGGGCTGCGCATGGTCAGCGCCCGCGCGATGGCGATGCGCTGCTGCTGCCCGCCGGAGAGGGTCGTGGGGTAGACGTGCGCCTTCTGGGAGAGGCCGACGCGCTTTAAGTTTGCCGCGGCCAGCTCCTGCGCCTCGTCCTTTTTCATCTTGCCCAGCTTCACGGGGGCGAGCGTCAGGTTCTCCATCACCGTCAGATGCGGATAGAGATTGAACTGCTGGAAGACCATCGAGGAATACTGCCGGTTGAGGCTGGCGCGCGTCTTGCGCGTCATCGCCCGCCCGTCGATGAGCACCTCGCCGCTGGTGACCTCCTCCAGCCCGTTCATGCAGCGGATCAGCGTGCTCTTGCCGGAGCCGCTCGGCCCGATGATGACCAGCTTTTCGCCCTTTTTCACATGCAGGTCGATGCCCTTGAGCACCTCCAGGTGACCAAACCTCTTATGCACATTCCTCAGTTCAATCACGCGGCAAGCGCCTCCTGTCATCGTAATCCGGCCGAAGTGCATCTTTGCCAAGGAAAGGCGTCAACTTTGTCGCTTTACCTTGTGAAATCGGCGTGACGCCAGTATAGCACATCTTCGCATCATTTGCAAGCTCTTTTTCATAAAAATGCAAATTAATCCGTTGTCCGCCGCAGTATCCCCGACGCATATGCAGATTCAACCACTTTCTTATTCATTCGATATTCTTGCCAAACAAAATGAGCGGATACGCACAAATGGTTCCGCTCATATGATTTGAATTTTTCCTTGTTCAATTAGTTATTTTCATCATTGCACGCCGAACGCGGCCCTGGCCTCGTCCGTGATTTCGGCGCCGATCTGCTCCGCCGCGGCCTTGTATCGCTCGTAGAGCGTAGCCAGCCTGGCCGGCGCCGCGCAGTAGACGCACGGCGTCAGCTTCTTATATGCGTCGCTCTCCAGGTCGCCGTAGGTGAAGCCGCCCTCCAGCGGCAGATACTGCTCCTTCACGCCGGGGCAGTTCGCGTTAAGGTGATAGTTGCTGCCGCCGTTCGGGTTGCGGAACAGCGGCGTGGCGGGGTCGGGCAGCTCCGGGGCGACCATCTGCCGCCCCTTGTCGTCCCAGATGAAGACCTTCGTCTTCAGCGGCAGATTGTCCCACAGCCACTGCATGTTCATGCCCTGCTCGTTCTTCCTGCGCTGAATGCGGATGCAGCCGTGGCTGGCCTTCTGGCCCAGCTGCGGCTCATAGGCGTCGTAGAGCTTGGTCTTCCCATCCGCCGCCACGTCGTGCAGCACCTCGTGCAGCAGCGTGCCGCCGTTGATGCGGATGGCATAGCGGCCAATCGTGCGCGAGCCTGCCTTGAAGTCGCCCACCTGGCTGACGGTGATGAACTCGCCCGCCGGGGTCTCGTTGTAGGGCTGCTTGGCGTTGTTCAGCCCGGTGGAGACGAGCAGCTCGCCGATGATCCGTCCGTCCTCGAACACGTACATCTTCTGGCGCAGCTTGTCCACCAGCAGCGCGTATTTGTCCGCCGGCTGAACGGTAAACAGCAGGCTCTTTTTCACATAGCCGCGGATCAGCTGCGCGTCAAGCGACTCCATGAAGGCGTTGTCCGTCTTCGTGCCGTCGTTGGAATAGGCTTCGATGAGCACATAGCCGTCGCCGTCCGTATCCTCCTGCAGCACATGCACGCCCTGGCTCTGGCCGTGCAGCTCGCCGGCGCAGTTCTCGGCATACGGCGTGCGCTTGATGCCCGGCTGATTGGTGGGATAGACGTGCTCTGTCTGCCCCACGTCCAGCACGGTGATCGGCTGCATCATCAGGTCCCAGATCGCCTGCTGGTGCTCGGGGTTGGCCAGGTCGTAATCGTCCGGGTTCATGTCCCAGAAGCTCGTCGCCTGCGGCACGGCGGCCGGCTCCGCGTCCCCCCAGGACGAGGCATCCTCCCAGGACGGGGCGTCCTCCCAGGACGGGGCGTCCTCCCAAACCTGCGCGTCCTCAAACCCGCCTGCCGTCAGGTCGAGCTTCTCCGCTGCCTGCTGCGTCTCTCCCGCCTGGCCGTCTTCGATCCGCAGCGGGAACAGCGCCTGCGCGCTCTCCTCGCCCGTGTCGAAGCGCAGCTGCACCGCGACCATGTAGCTGCCCGCCGCCGCGGGCGTGCCGTCGGGCAGCAGGCCGTTCCAGGCCATGCGTCCGCCGCCGGGCTGCACCTGCGCGCTGCCGATGTCCGCGATTGCCTCGCCCGTCTCGCCGCTCAGCAGCTGCATGGCCAGCACGCCGCCCTCACCGGCTGTAAACGTCACGGCCCAGCCGTCCTCCCCGACGGCCAGCGCGTCGCCCGTGGCCGCCACGCTCTCCAGCACCGGCGCGGCCAGCGCCGGCCCGGCGCACAGCAGCGTGAGCAGCAGGATCAAAATGCTTTTTTTCATGATAGGCTCCGTTCCGTTGATGCTCTCATTGCGATGGAAAAAGGGCTGCCGCACATCGAATTTCTTGTCACCAAAGAAAATTCTTCGTGGTACAGTCCTTGCCCTTTGTAGGTTCCGGAAACCGCATCCTGGGTAGCTCGAAGGGGCCGCAGCCCCTTCGAATGAAATTCGCAGGACAGGCTTTGCCGGTTCGAGAAGCGGCTGCAAGCCGCTTCCGATATCATTTGGAGTGCGCCCGATGCAAGGCTGCTGCGCATCCTTGCATTGCAGGCCGCGAAGCGGTCGCCTTAGCCCGGCAGGTCCATGATATCGCCCGGCGCCGCCGTCGGCGTATTGTCGGGCATCGGCGTTACGGAGGATCGCTTGTACAGCGCCTCGAGTGTCTGCTTGCCGGCGATGCCGTCATCGTCCAGGCCGTTGTCCTTCTGGAAGGCCTTGACGGCGGTCTGCGTGCCGGTGCCGAAGTTGCCGTCCGCAGCGCTGGTGAGGTAGCCCAGCTCCGCCAGCGCCTTCTGCAGCGTCACCACATCCGGGCCTTGATCGCCCTTGCGCAGCGTGCGGTAGGTCGTCTGCGCGGCGGGGGCGGGCGTCGGCGTGATCTCGATAGCCGGGGTCGGCGTGATCTGCACCTGCGGCGCGGGCGTATTCGTCGCACCGAAGACGATGAAGTTGCCCTGCGGCGTGCTCTGCGCGGCGGAGGCAGGCGTCGGCGTGTTCATGACCACGGGCGTGCCCGCGCCGAACATGGAGCGCACAATCATCGCGATGATGATCACCAGGATCATGATCAGGCCAAAGGCGATGATCATGGGCGTCCTGTCCGCGTTCCTCTTGCCGCCGCGGCTGCCGCGGGTATAGGCCTTGCTCTTGGCCGCGCTCGTCTTGTGCGCGCCCTCGGGCGCATCCTGCCCGGCCTGGGGCTTCACCCCGGCCAAGTTGGCATAGCACAGCGGACAGACATTCGATCCGTCCGGGATCTTGTTATGACAACGGGGACAAAACATGGTCAGCCCTCCTCCTGATCAGCCGTCAGTCTCTGTGTAGTATAAACCACAACGAAACCCAATTGCAAGGCCTTTTCTCAATATCGCCCGTCAATCGGCGCATTTCCGTCTATATATATGACGGCACACGGGCGCTTCATGCTCCCCGTGGCGGCGATTTCATCATTTCATGTACGCGCGGATGGCTTCAAAGAGCGTGCGCTGGCTGTCCACATGATACAGCGCCAGCGCGCTCCCCGGGATCTCCTCGCGCCGCGCGCCGGTGTCCGCCAGGAAATCGCTCATCTGCGCAGCCTCCCCCGGGGCAAGCAGCAGGAACACCGGCTCATCCGGCCGGTTCATCGCCATATCCTCCCGGCGCTCCAGCCAGACATCGCAGCGCGGGTAGCCGCGCCCGTCGCCGTCCTCACGGATTCTCACGGCGACCAGCTCCGTCTGCCCGTTCGTCAACTCGGTCATGACGTTGGCGTTCCAGAATGTGGCGTAGCCCAGCGTTTCCCCGCCGCCTTCCAGCGCCGCGGCGACCGCCCGGTCGTCCGCGCCGATCTGCGGGCTGCTCATCGAATCGCGCACCTGCACGGCGGACAGCCCCAGCGTCACCACGGCAAACAGCAGCACGGCCAAGCTGCGCAGCCGCGCGTTGGATTCGTGCGACAGGCACGCGGCCATCACCGGCGCGCCCAGCGTCATCACCGGCAGCCAGTAGCGATTGAGATACAGATTCTCCACCAGCAGGAAGGTCCCAAGCGTCAGTGCGCCGCTCATCAGCAGCGTCAGCGCGCCCAGGCTCAGCGTGCCCTCCTCCCGGCGGCACGCGCGCACCGCCAGCAGCACGCCCAGCACCGGCAGCGCCAGAGCGCCCAGGCTCAGCATGCCCTGCACGGAGAGCAGCTGCCGCCGCTCGATGTAGCCAACCAGCCGGAACAGGCCGTCGAGCACCGTGTCCAGCTGGTCGAACAGATTCACGCCCGAGAGCGCAATCAGCCTGCGCGCGTCGTAGCCGTCGCCGTGCCAGCCCGCCAGCGCCAGCAGCACACGCCCGCTCACCGCGAAGGCCGCCGCGCCCAGCACGGCGCCGATCATCGCACCGGCCATCGCGCGCCGGTTCTGCTGCTCGCGCCGGCCAAATAGCGCAGTCCAGATGACCGCCGCAGCCGCCGGCAGCAGCGCGCACAGCAAATAGCGAATCGAGGACAGCCCCATCAGCGCGGACAGCAGCGCAAGCGCCGCCATGTCCCGCTTCCTGCGCGCGCCCAGCCGCGCAAGCAGCATCACATACAGGTTGGTCAGGATCGCATGCGGCACATAGTACGCGCCGATGACGATCATCTGCGCATACACGTCCGAGCACGGCAGGATGCTCAGCGCGGCAAACACCAGCGCGAGGGAGCGCCTTGCCCCCAGCGACCGCCCGCAGGCATACGCGGACGCCGCCAGCAGCCCTATCAGCACCAGGCAGCCCAGCGTGCGCACCAGATACCAATTGTCCGGCATGAGCGCCATCAGCGGCGTGAACACCAGCTGCGTGTTGAGCAGACGCACCTCGGTGGAATAGCGCCATTCGCTGGAAATCAGCGTGCCCCGCTGCGCCAGATGCCGTGCCAGCGAAAGCTCTCCGGCCATGTCCGAATCCAGGTGCGCGCCATAGCCGCAGATCAGGTAGTAGGCCGTCAGCGCCGCGCAGACCACGGCAAACGCGGCAGCCGCCGCAGCCCAACCAGTCCGTTTGTTGATTCGCCTCATGCGCGTCGTCATTCCTCCGCCTTGTCCAGTGTGATCTCCCGAATCGTCAGGCGCTGCGCTCCGCCTGCGCGCAGCAGCAGCATGAAGTACTTGTCATCCTGCGCAAGCGTGAATTCCAGCGCGTTTTCGCCCGCAGTCAGCATCTGTTCAGCCAGCAGCGCAAACGTGCGGCCCGTGTAGGCCTGTACAGCGCTGTCCGCCGCCGGCTCGCCCTCGCAGACAAAGCGCAGCGTGTAGCGCCCGGCCTCGCGGAAGGTCGTCGGCACGCGCATGCGCCCGCCTGCCTCCATTTCGAACACGCCGCCGCCCAGCGCCCTTGCGTTTTCCAGCTTCATGCTGCCCAGCAGCATGTAGGTGCAAAGCGCCTGCGAGCTGTCAAAGCCGTATGCCGCATACCGGCCGCTCTGCCCCACCTGCGGCGCGCCGGTCAGCTCCAGCCACGCGCTCAGCCGCTGCGCCTCCTCCCCGGTCAGCAGCAGGAAGGTCTTGCCCGGGCAGGCGTCCAGGTGCGACGCGCTGTCCGGCTCCAGCCAGCGGATCATCCCCAGCGACGCCGGGCAGGCCGCGCCCTCCTCCGTCTCCTGAATGTCCACGCCGGTGAAGGTCAGCGCGCCCTGCGTGCGCTCCTCCAGCACGCGCACATTCCAGAAGGTGCCGTAGCCGTGCGTGTAGCCCGCGTCGATCAGCTGCCGGCCAATATCCATCAGGTCGGCGCTGGCTTCGTCGGCAGCCTCGGCCCGGGTGCGCGTCTCCGACATCGTCAGCACGCTGCCCATGCCCACCAGCGCGCACAGCAGCAGCACAAAGCACGCCTTCAGCCGCAGGCTCCGCTCCCGATGCACCACGACGGCCATCGTCGGCGGCAGCAGCAGCACCGCCGGGATCAGGTAGCGCGGCAGATAGGTGCCCTCGATGAACAGGAAGCAGAACAGATTGACGCCCAGCGCGGCAAACGCCGCCTGCATCAGCCTTCGCTGCGCCTGCTGCTGCGGCGTCAGCGCGCGGTACACGCGCACCGTCATGATTCCGCCCAGCAGCAGCACGCCCGCGATGCACAGGTTGCACAGCCCCGCCGCCGAGAACAGCGGCACCCCGCCGCGCCAGCCCATAAGCTCCAGGGAATCCTCCACGATCCGCCCCAGCGTCGCGCCGATCTCGCCGCTGTCCAGCGGCAGGAAGCGGAACGAGCTCGCCGCGCCCACGCCGCTGTGGAACAGCCGCGGCACGATCACCTCGCTGGCGGCGTAGCCCAGCAGGCAGGCGGCAAAGCCCGCCGCCGTCACCGCGCTAAAGCGCATGCGCTCATCGCGCAGGGTGTGCCCCATCTGCGGGGCGAGAAGCGCGTCCATCACGGCCACCGCCATCATCGGGCACAGGAAGCACAGCACATAGCGCACCGACAGAAAGCCCATCACCCCGCACAGCGCCGCAAAGCCCGCCGCCAGCAGCAGCCTCGCGCGGCGCGTGCGTCCGCTCTGCGCGGCCAGCAGCCACAGCGCAACGCACCCATAGCAGAAGACCCCGTGGGACAGATATACCCCGCCCACGGTCATCGTAAAGCCGTACGTCGGCCCCAGCGTCACCCCCAGCAGCGCGCTCGCCGCCAGCGCGCCGCCCCACGGCACCTGCATACAGCGCAGCAAAAGGACGCACGCCCCCATCGTCAGCGCCATGCCCAGCGTGTTGCCGATGATGCGCGCGGCCTTGAATCCGGCATCAAACAGGAACGCCAGCGCATACAGAAGATTCTGGCTGAGGATGTGGATCTCCGTGGAATAGAGCCAGTCCATCTGCACCAGGCTACCCGTCTGCGCCTGCCGGCGCGCCAGCAGCAGCTCCGACGCCAGATCGCTGTCCAGATAGGCCAGATAACCGACCGACTGCAGCGCCACTGCTCCCCCCAGCGCAGCCAGGCACAGCGCAAGGCCCAGCGCGATCCCCCAGCGCCCGCTCGACCGCTTCATACCCATTCCCCCTCGCGATTGGTATGCTGATTATATCATCACGTTTATCGCGCTGTCAAATCGGGGAAGAACTTTGTCGAAAATGGCGCTTTACAAATGCCATATGTTAGGCTAGACTATCTTTTAGAAACGGGCGCTTGCGCCCACTCATTCAGGGAAGAAGGATGATTGTCCATGACCCTCAATCAGCTTGCCGTCGGCAGGACCGCCGTCATCCGCAGCGTCGGCGGCGAGGGCGCGCTGCGCCAGCACTTTCTGGATATGGGCGTGATCCCCGGGGCGGAGATCACCCTGGTCAAGTTCGCTCCGATGGGCGACCCGATCGAATTCCGCATCAGCGGCTACGCGCTGACCCTGCGCGTGGACGACGCCAGGAAAATCGAGATCGAGCAGGTCTGCGACAGGCCGCCCTGCGCGGCGCAGGCCCCCGGCGCAAAGAAGCGCGCGCCGCATCCGGGCCTGGGCGAGGGCGGCAAGTATCACGTCAAGGCCGACGAGCATCCCCTGCCCGAGGGCACCGTGCTCACCTTTGCCCTGGCCGGCAACCAGAACTGCGGCAAGACCACGCTGTTCAATCAGCTCACCGGCGCCAATCAGCATGTGGGCAACTTCCCCGGCGTCACGGTGGACCGCAAGGACGGCGTCATCCGCGGCCACGCCGCCACGCTGGTCACCGACCTGCCGGGCATCTACTCCATGTCGCCCTACACCAGCGAGGAGGTCGTCACCCGCGAGTTCCTGCTGGGCGACAAGCCGCGCGGCGTGATCAACATCGTGGACGCGACCAACATCGAGCGCAACCTCTACCTCACCATGCAGCTCATGGAGCTGGGCCTGCCGATGGTGCTCGCGCTCAACATGATGGACGAGGTGCGCGAGAACGGCGGCTCCGTGC
>JBJEYK010000096.1:0-1738 GCA_051886775.1 Candidatus Ventricola sp.
TCGCTTCCTGACTACTTTTTTCTTTGATCGCTTCGCGATTGGGGAACGATGGGGGATTTCATCCCCCAAACCCCTAGCCTTGAGATTTCATCCCCAGACCCCCTCTTCGCTTCGCGCTTGTTCCGCCGCTAAAGCTCTCCAAATCCGAAAAGCGGCATCAGAGAATCGGCTCCGCCTCGCGCAGGAACGTGCAGTAGCAGCGGTAGGCCTCGTACAGGTCAACCTTACTGATCAGCTCGTACGGCGCGTGCATGGAGATGACCGCCACGCCGCAGTCGATCACGTTCATGCCGTATTTGGCGCACATGTAGGCGATGGTGCCGCCGCCGCCCAGGTCGACGCGGCCCATCTCCGTGACCTGGTAGGCCACGCCGTCGTCGTCGAGCATCCGGCGTAGCTGCGCGATATACTCAGCGTTCGCGTCGTTGGAGCCGGACTTGCCGCGGCTGCCGGTGAACTTGTTGAAGCACGCGCCGCGGCCCAGGTAGGCAGCATTCTTCTTCTCGAAGGCGGCGGCGAAGTTCGGGTCGAAGCCCGCGCTCACGTCGCTGGAGAGCATGCGGGAATTGCGCAGCGTGCGGCGCAGGTTCAGGTCGCCCTCCGCGCCGGCCAGCGCGCACAGCTCGGCCACGACGTTCTCAAAGAAGCGGGAGTTCATGCCCGTCGCGCCGACGCTGCCGATCTCCTCCTTGTCGGTGAGGATGCAGCCCAGCGCGTAGCGCGGCGTGCCCTCAAAATCGAGCAGCGCCTGCAGGGACGGATAGGCGCAGACGCGGTCGTCGTGGCCGTAGGCGGCGATCATGCTGCGGTCGAAGCCAACATCGCGCGCCTTGCCCGCCGGCACGATCTCCAGCTCCGCGCTGAGGAAATCCTCCTCCTCCACGCCATACTTGTCCTTGAGGATGGCCAGCACGCCGCGGGTCACGCCGTCCTTGTCCTCCCCCTCGGTCTTGACCGGCCTGCCGCCGATGATCAGGTTCAGCTCCTCGCCCTCGACAACCTTCGAGGCGGTCTTGGTCATCTGATCCTGCGCCAGATGGGGCAGCAGGTCGGAGATGTAGAACACGGGATCGCCCGCGTCCTCGCCGATGGCGACGGTGACGGTGGAGCCGTCCTTCCTGCAGAGCACGCCGTGCAGCGCCAGCGGCTGCGCGACCCACTGATACTTCTTGATGCCGCCATAGTAGTGCGTGTCCAGATAAGCCAGGTCGCACTCCTCATACAGCGGATTCGCCTTCACGTCGATGCGCGGGGAATCGATGTGCGCGCCCAGGATGTTCATGCCCTCGGTGATCGGCTCGGCGCCCAGCACAAACGCGCAGAAGGACTTGTTCATCCAGTTGACATACACCCTGTCGCCCGCGGCAAGGCGGCAGCCCTGCTTCACGCAGTCCATCAGGTCGGCATAGCCGGCAGCCTTCGCCGCAGCGACGGCCAGCGTCACACACTCCCGCTCGGTCTTGCCGGCATCCAGGAACGCGCAGTAGTCCCTGGCAAATGTCTCAATCCGCTCAAGGCCGGCCTCGTCATAGGCCGTCCAGGCATTCTTTCTCTCCATGTGTTCAGCTTCTCCTTTCGGGATATGAATTCCCCTCTATTATAGCCGCCCGCGCGCGGTTGCGCAAGTGGGCTGTCCGTTCCCGTGTCTGTGCCTCAATTCGGCAAGTCCATCTGTATTCTGTGCATTTTATTTTAGATTTACACCATTTTCTCTGCATTTCTGAAATTTATTTGACAC
>JBJEYK010000097.1:0-1737 GCA_051886775.1 Candidatus Ventricola sp.
AGGCGCGCGAGCTGGTCAAGGGCACGGTGCTGCAAAACTGCCCGCTGACCGCCCGCGAGGCAATCGCCGCGCTGTGCGAGGGCGCGCACGCGGAGCCGGTGCAGTGCATCGGCAGCCGGTTTGTGATCTACCGCGCCCGGGAGAAGGATCCCAAAATCGTGCTGCCCTGAGCTTCAGGGCAGAAAGCCCTGCTCCACGCAGGCCAGGGCGGAAGCAATCGCATAGACCGCCAGGGCGGCGCGCATCCCGCGGGGGAGCGCGCCGCCCTTTTGCACGCTGCGGCCAGGCCACGCGCCCAGCGCCGCGCCCAGCGCAAGCGCGGCGGGCAGCCGCGCGGGGAACACCTGCGCCGCCCCGGAAAGCAGCGTCAGCAGCAGCGCCGTGCCCTGTGCGCCAGCGCACAGCAGCAGCGCGCCCGCCTGCGGCGCATCCGACCGGCGCACGCCCGGCGGCGCGGCCAGCGCAAAGAGCGCCAGCCCGCCCGCGCCGAAAAAGCCCTCAGCCAGGGCGCAGGGCAGCGAAAGCGCCAGCAGCGAGCGTGCGGAGCGGGGGAAGCGCAGACGCCCCGGCACGCACGCGGCGATGACGAGCGCCAGCAGCGGCAGCGCCTGCGCGCGGCCAAAGGCACGGCTGGAGAACAGGCGCGCATCCAGCATCAGCGAGAGCATCCGCCCAAGGGCGCCGCCGGCCAGCGCCACCAGTGCCAGCGGCCCCAGCTGCGCGGACGGCACGGCGCGCAGCCCGCCCCGGCGCGTCAGCGCGGAAAGGCAGGCGGCGCAGCCCGCCGCAGCGCTGAGCGCCATCGCCGCGCGCGGCGAGAAGCGCAGGCAGGCCTGCAGCCCGCAGCGCAGCGCCAGCGCGGCCAGCGGGGGAGAGATGCGCCAGACAGCGCAGGCTGCGGCGAAGAGAATCAGCTCCATGGCGGCACCTCCGGCAATGGCTTCAGGGTGCCCGGAGCACAGGAAAAGCATGCGAATATGCGCGCGAAGCGAAGGCGGGTCAAAGGATGCAATCCCTTGCGGGCTTCAGGGCGGCAGCCCTAACGTATCCATGAAACGGATGGGCTTTTCGCAGCAGGCATCCTGGCAGACAAAAAAAGCGCCGCGGCCCTCGCCCGGCATGCGGGAAGGGAACGCAGCGATTTCATCAGATTGAATCAGTATTGAATCAGTATTCGGCCAGCAGCGAGCGGTAGTACTCGGCCTTCTCCTCCTCGGTGGAGCAGTTGCACAGGTACATCATGTCGGCCATGGCGCCGGAGAGCGCCTTCGGCACGCGCTGCGCCATCTTCATGCGGCTGCCGTACTTGGCCATGATCGCGTCGTGATCCATCACGAAGCGCTTGCCGTCGCGGCGGCCGCAGTAGCAGCAGTAGAAGTGCTCCGCGCCGGCGTCGGGCACGGTGCGCCGGTTGAAGCAGACCATGTCGGCCCAGATCTTGTACACGTCGCAGGAGTTGGCGAAGTTGAACATGTCGGCGCTCCAGCCGCCGGACGGGCGCATGTTGACCTCCAGGCCCAGGATGTCGCCCTTCTTGCCCAGCGCCGGCTGATCGTCGTTGAGGACGAAGAACTCCAGGTGCACAAAGCGGCTCTTCACGCCGAAGGCCTCCACCGTGCGGCGGCCCACGTCGCGCATCGCCTCGGGCAGGTGCTTTTCGATGTAGTAGCAGGAGTTGCCGTTGGTGTTCACGGTGTCCATGATGGAGTCCATGGTCACGTTGCCCGTCTCAAAGAG